>NZ_LJPA01000020.1:91776-95506 GCF_001414035.1 Frankia sp. ACN1ag
CCGGGTCACCGTTGAAGAACAGGCCGAAGCACTTGTCACAGAAGCGCCACCCCGGCTGCCCGACCGTGTCCGGCACATCGTGTGGCAGGTAGAAGACGAACCCCTGGGCGTGGTGAGCGTCCCCCGCGGGGCAGTGACCCTTCCGCTTCGGGTCCGGATCACCGTTGAAGAAGATACCAAAACACTTGTCGCAAAAACGCCAGGCCGGCTGACCATCCATGCTGTACGTCCCCCTTGTCATCACGACGGAGAATATTGGTCTGACGTGACATCGCCCACCGGACGACCCACTCTGCCGCGTACGACGGGGAGTGAATGCGGACGGCCACACGCGCGCCCTCTCCACCAGGCGCTGCAGGATTGCGGATGCGACAGAAGGCGCCCCCCACAGATCAAGACATTACCAGAAGTCCGTATTGGCGGTCGGCGAATCCAGGAAATATCCGTGGGCTCCCAAGGTAGGAGTCGTGCCATTCCGGACGCCGGGATTCGACAGTGCCGTACCGAACAGGCGGACGAGGAGCGCACGCACGATCGAGGACTCCACAGGAAAGTTTCTGAGGCGGGCTGGAAAGTCCCGTCTCGGAGTGCGGAAACCGGGGCCGGTCAGGGAGGCGGGGTGAAGGTGGGGGTGGGGCGGTCGGAGCCGCGCAGTAGGTAGGCGGTGAGGGCCTGACCGGCGGCCTTCTCGTCGGCTGGGGTGGCGGGGAGGGGCCAGCGGAGCTGGCTGTAGAGGGCGGTGCGGTGGGTGTCGTAGGCGGTTTCGATGAGGTCGCCGAAGGTGTGGGCGCGAGCGGGGATGACGGTGGTGACGGTGAGGGTGGTGACGGCGAGGCCGAGGGGGATCGCGAGCCAGGTGAGCGGGGTGAAGGCGCAGAACAGCAGTCCCCACAGGGCGGTGGTGGTGGCGGTGTCGAGGGTGGCGCGGGCGGCGAGGAGGTCGGCGCGCAGGGTGTCGGGGAGGGCGGGCCACAGCCGCGGCCAGCAGATGATGGTGTCGAGGCCGTACTTGTCGGCCGGGCGGCGTTCGGCGGCGCGCAGGATGTTCCCGATCGGGGTGGGCAGGTAGTAGGCGGGGGCGCCGGGAGTGGGGCGGCGTCGGAGGCGTTGTTCCAGGCGGGTGTACACGGCGAGTTGCCGGCTGGTCGGGACTGCCGGGGGGCGCACGGCGGCGTAGGCGGCCTGCCAGGCGGTCTGGTCGTCGGCGGCGCGGCGTGCGGCGCGGGCGGCGAGGCGGTGGCGCAGCGGATCGGCGAACGGGGGCCAGTAACCCTCGAGCAGGCGCAGGGTGGGGGTGGCGGCCTGGTTCACGATCACCGCGGACGCGGCGACGGTGAGCAGGCAGGCGGTGATGGTGAGGATCTGGACGGTGGGGGTCTGCCGGTCGAGCCAGGCGGTGTGGCTGGTCAGGGTGTGCAGACCGCCGTTGTGGTGGGTCCAGGCGGCGAGTCCGGTGAGCCAGAAGATCAGGGCGGGAGCGGCGAGGGCGGCCCAGCGGTCGGCGAGTTTCCCGCCGATGGCCTTCCAGAACTCGTCGAGCACGCCGTTGGCCCTGTCAGCCGGGAATCAGGGCGACGGCATGGTCGGGGCAGTGGCGAACGGTGTCGCCGACCGAGGGCCGATGCCATGCGTAGTCGCAGTCGGGATCCGGGCAGATGAAGCGGTCGGCGTCGACGACTCCGGAATCCCCGGCGAGCGCCACTCCTCGGCTGGAGTCGGCGGCCCGCTGGGTTTCCTGGTCGAGGGTGGGCGGTCGATAGTGGGGGGCGTCGGCGAGAACACGGCGCAGGAACGCCCGGGTCTGGGGGCGGTTCCGGAGCAACCGGTCCAGCTCTGCCGCGGCCTGAGTGGGGTCGGGGTGGGTGAGGGCGTCGGCGAGCTGGGTGTCGAGCTGCGCGGCGTGGGCCGGGCCGACGAGCGCGGACAGGCGCGGGCGGATCGCGTGCGTGGCGGCGAGGATTCCCGCCGTGTCGAGCGCATCGGGCATGGCTGGTTCCAAGCGGTAGGGGGGTGGGGTCAGGCACCGGTGTGGAGATGCGAGGCCCAGATGCGTGGGCTGTTGAGGTTGAGCGCGCGAAGGCCGAGGACCGCGTCGTGCAACGCGCGGGCCGGGTTGAGGCGGTCACCGTTGGCGGCGAGGGTGCCGTAGATGTCGTCGGTGAGATCGGCCGCGGCCGTGTCGTCGATGGGCCACAGGGTGGCGATGACGTGACGGTAGCCGGCGAGTTGGAACGCCGACGCCAGGTGGATCGCCTCGTCGGGGAGCAGGTCGCCGGGCCGGCTGGTCTCGCAGGCGGACAGGAACGCCAGTTCCGCGCCGTCGAGGTGCAGCCGGGTCACGTCGAGGACGGTCAGCGGCCGGGTTCGGTGGTCGTGCAGGAACAGCCGGCTGGCCGACGGGTCGGCAAGGTCGGCCATCCCATGGCAGGCGAAATGCGCCCACCGGCAGGCCGGCAGGGCCTCGGTCACCGTGGCGTAGGTCGCCCGCAGGTCGATCAAGGGCCGCACCCGGCCGGGGAAATGCGCTTCAAGGTGGCCGACTTCCTCCTTCGCGCCAGGAAGATCGTTCAGGGAGATGTCTTCCCCCGAGGGATCCAGGGCGGGTGGGGTGTGGGTCATGGCGACCGCGACGATGTGCGGCTCCTGCCGGTGGGGCACAGGCTCGGGCAGGGGGCGGCGGGCGTGGATGAGCGCGCGGACCGTCGGGGTGTAGGAGGAGATAGCACGGTCGAGAACGGTGGCGGGGACGGCGTCGTGGCAGGTGTGATGATGTCCAGCGGCGTGCAACGGCAGGAACGACAGCAGGCCGGAGGTGCACCACCACACCCGCGGCCACTCCTGATCCCGCGGATGACCGGTCAGACCTAGCCGGCCCAGAACGGGGGCTGCGAGTTGGTCCCACAGCCAGCCCAGCACGTCCCCCAACTCCTCCTCCCCAGCGGGGGAAGACTCGGTGACGAACGCAGTCACCCGGTCGTCGACGGCTTCGGAGGTCAGCCTGGGGAGCGGCAGGGTATGGACCTCGTCGCGAATCAGGATCAAAGCATGGGATCCGTACTCGGACACCGCGACGATCACCACCGGGCCATCGACGGCCGCAGCGTGCAGCTCGCGGATCGACGGGGGGCGCAGGAAGCCCTCGAAGCCGTCCTGCCCGCGGATCTGCTCGATCAGCGCGTCAAACGCCAGCGCCGCCGACCTCCGCCGACCGCCGTCGTCGTAGGCGGCGCTGATGCCGTCCGGTCCCACGGTGGTGAGCGATGGGAAGGTCCGTGTGGGGTCCGCCGAATCCAGTTCGTCGCGGAGGCGGGTGAACGCCTCGGCCAAGCGGGGATACGCCGCGGTGAGGTCGGTCAGGTCGGTGCGGGTATCCAACGCCTGCCCGAGCAGCACCCCCCGACCCGCCTCGAACAACTCCACCGCCCGCTCCGGCAGCCCGGCCTGGACACAGCACACCGCCGCGTCCGCACCCAGATTCCTCAGAGCGACGAGGAGGTGCTCCTGATCAGAGCGGTCCAGGCTGCGAGGGGCGAGCTGGCCTACGAGCTCGGCTGCGGCGGTGAACCCGGCCACCGCCTCATCCCACCGCTCCCCACCCGCGGCCGCCCGCCCCCAGCCGACAGCTGCCTGGACCCGTACCCGCGGCGACGCCCCCACCACTCCCGCCGCGTCCTGACCGGCGAGGATCGCCTCATCCAGATCGCCCAGCTCTCCGATCCGCTCGAACCGG
>NZ_LJPA01000020.1:97676-97746 GCF_001414035.1 Frankia sp. ACN1ag
CCGAGGTTGGACAGCCTCCCGGCACGGTTGGGATGGCCAGCCGGAGTGGCGGCTACCGCCTGCCGACCGA
>NZ_LJPA01000020.1:97872-127587 GCF_001414035.1 Frankia sp. ACN1ag
TGGCCACCGCTTGGTGGAGCAGGTCGATTGCAGTGATGAGCGCGGTGGGGTCGTCGGTACGCAGAGCCTCGCGTAGTACGTCGGCAGCCCGAGAGGCTCCGGCCTGGGCTGGATCAGACATGCCGAAGGGACTTCTCTCCTCGAAGGAGGCCCGCGTCAACCGTTGCAGTCGGGCCCGAGCCTGTTCGAGTAGACGCCCACGCATCCGTGTCTCCCCGTTCCTGGCGCGGCGCCGTCCAAGCATCGCCACGCGTACGCGACCAGGAATTGACCGTGACGCGGGCGGGCGGGCGGCGCACGAGTAGTCGACTACTCGTCTTCGAAGGCCGGTGTGTCGCCCCACACCGCGGCGGCCAGGCCGGTTCGGCCGCGTACGCCGAGCCGCTGTCCGGCGCGCAGGATATGTCCTTCCACGGTGCGGACCGAGATGACCAGACGCGCGGCGATCTCCAGGTTGGACAGTCCCCGGGTCGCGAGGCTGACGATTTCGCGTTCCCGCGCGGTCAGGGGCAGCGGCCGCAGGGCCGCCGCCAGCGCCGGGGTCAGGAGACCCTCGCCCGCGCGGGCCAGACGGTCGGCCCGCGCGGTGGCCACTGACGCCTGGCCCCGCCGGCCCGCACGGGTATGCACCAGCGCGGCCTGCGCCGCGGCGTCGGCGGCGGCGGCCAGATCCCCCATGTCCTCCAGCTGGGAGGAGACGGACAGCAGCGCCGCGCCGTCGTCGGCGGCCAGCGCGGCGGCATGCGCAGCCGCCTGCGACGCGCGCGGACCCGTGACCCGCTGCGCGAGCCACGCCAGCCTCGCGGCACCCTGCCGGTACCCGAACCGGGCGGCCGTCTGGCGAAGCAACACCTCCCAGCCCCACTCCCCGTTGTCCGCGTTCCTCTCGGCAGCGCGGCACAGCGTCGCGATCGCCTCGCTGATCGCCCCCTCGGCGGCTGAGACCCAGGCCGTGGCCAGCGCCCGGTCCGGTTCGAACAGCGCGAACCCGGGATGCCACCCCGTCTCCAGCTGGTGCAGCGCCACCCTGGCCTCGGTGGCGGCGCCGNGCATCGCGTACGACTGGGTCAGACTCATCAGCGCGCGGATCTCCCACCCGCCCAGCCCACCGTCCACCAGGCCGGCGTGAGCCTCGCGCAGCCAGCGCAGGGCGGTGCGCGCCTGCCCGCGCGCCGCCGCCACGTGACCGAGCAGCGTGATCCCCATCAGGTGGGAGTTCCCGAACGGTTGACGAAGCTCGTCGTAGGACGTCCGGGCCAGTGTCTGCGCCTCGTCGAGATGGCCGGCGAGGCGCAGACCGAGAACACTCAGGTCATGCAGGCCCATGGCGAGCAGCGGGCCGTCACCGATGCGGGCCACTGCCCCGCGCAGCCGGGGGAACTCCGGGCGGGCCTCGTCGAAACGGCCGAGGACACCCAGGCCGGCGGACAGGCCCCAGCCGGCCAGGACGACCGATTCGTCGGGCAGCGTGGTCTGCTCCAGCGCCGCGCGGGCCGCGCGCACCGCCTCCGCGGGCCGGCCCAGCCAGAGCTCGAACGTGCAGCGCAGCGCGGCCAGCGCCGCCCTGACCGTGGCGCCGTCCTGGGCGGCGCGATCAGGGTCGGTGATGCTGAGCGTCCCGTCCACGGCGACCGATGCGCCGGCGGGGACGGGCAGAGCCTCCAAGGCGTGTTCCGCGCGCCGCAGGACCTCGTCGGCCTCGTCCGGTTGCCGCAGGATCCAGAACAGGTTCCCGGCCCGGGGAATCGCCACCAGGCTCTGCTCGACGATGCTGCGCGCGAGCGGCTCCGACACGCGAAGCTGCTCCTCGGCCTCCTGCCCGCGGTTGAGCCAGGTCAGGGCGAACGCGAGCAGGAGGCGGCCCTCGAACCCGCTTCCGGCGGCGATCGCGGCCCGGGCGAGCCGCTCCGACAGGCCGACGTCACCGAGCACGCTGGCCGCGCGTGCGGCGGCGAGCAGCAGACCGGTGTCCGGGGTGAGATCCGAGTCCATGACCAGCATCGCCTGGCGAAGAACGTCATCGGCGCGCCGGGTGCCGAGGGCCCCGAGGGTCGTCGCGAGGGTTCCGCGCAGCCGCCGGGCCCGCAGCAGGCCGGTGCTCGCGCGACGCACCTCGCCGTAGAGCGGGTGGGCGAGCCGGGCGTGCAGCCGCTGTCCGTCTCTGCTGATCTCCAGCAGGCCGCGATCCTCGGCCTGCTCGACGGCAGCCCGGGAGGTGAGGCGCACCAGGGGAACGACGCCGAGTGGCTCGCTGAGCGCGAGTAGATCGATCACGTCTCGCAGCGGCTCCGGCAGCTCCCCCATCCGAGCCTCCACCAGCTCCGTGAGCCCACGGGACAGACGTGGCTCCCCCGACCAGCGCCACACCCCCGCGGTCGCCCGCAGCCGGCCGGCCGCCCGTTCGCCCTCCACGAGCAGCCGCAGATACAGCGGATTCCCGCGGGTCAGCGCCCAGATCCGCTGGGCGCTGACGCTGTCGACGTCACCACCCAGGACCGTCCGCAGAAGATCGCGCGCTGTGGGTTCGGCCAGTGGCACGACCTCCAGACGCTCCAGATACTGCTCCTTCCACAATGCGGTCACCGTCTCCGGCACCAACGTTCCGTTCCGGACGGTGACCACGAGTCTGACCAGCCCACGGGACGCCAACTGGTACAGGACAAGCGCGGAAACCTCGTCCAGCAGATGCGCGTCGTCCACCCCGAGCACAACGGGGCGGCCGTCCGACCCGCCGTCGCTCAACAGGTCGAAGGTCCGCCGCGTCGCCGTCGCGAGGTCACCGCCGGAAGCACCAAAGACCGTGAACAGGCCCAGCGGAATCCCCCGGGTCGCCATGGTCGCGGTCGCCCACCGCACGACCATCCCGCGGCGGCGCGCCGCCGCCAGCGCCTCCCGGGCCAGCCGCGTCTTTCCGACGCCAGCCTCGCCCGCGAGAAACACACCCGTGGGCCCCGAAGCCAGGCGCATCACCCGGTCGACCAGACCCAGTTCCTCGGCCCGGCCCGTCAATGACCATCCCCCCCGCACGACCGAACCTTACCGCCGGCCCAGCGTCGAAGATCTCCCGCCGCGGTGACTCGAGCGCGACAGTGAAACGAAGATAATCCGGTTGGTCGGTTCGTCAGGACAGCCCGAGCGCCAGGAGAGTCAGGAAGAAACCCGCCGTCGGCGTAGGCCGCGAACTCCCGCCGCACCGGGCTCCGGCCGCGCCGATTCCGACCCCGACCGCGGCGAGGACGACGCCGGCCGCGCCGCACCGCCCGCCCCTGGTCCGGCAGGGAATCCCACCGATCGCGCACGCGCATAGATCTCGGGGAAGGTGTCGACAAGACTCGGCGACATCGGCGTCCCGATCGGAGCCAGCCGGGAGCCGACGGACGTCAGCAACGACAGGGCGGCGGCCGCTGCCCCCAGGGACAGCGACAGGACCCACGACGCGGACATCAGGCCCACTCGACCCGCGCCCAGGACGACCATCAGTGTCTGACAGAACGTCTTGGCCGCCCGTTCGGCCAGGTCGCGCCAGAAGGCCGCGGCACACACCGTGGTGGCCTCGACAAGGAGTTCAGCGACGTCCCGCTTTCGCGGGTCCACCCCTGCCATCTCGACCGTCGACATCCGTCCGCGCCTCCCCCCGGGGGCGGTCAGCTGATGGTGTCCATCGGCCTCGTCGGGTCGCTGTGCCGCCCGCCGCCACGGTCCCGACTGTGGCGCATGGCGGCTCCCAGCGCACGAGTAGTCGACTACTCGCGATCAGGCATCTGGCGAGCATGCCTGCGTCGTCCCCACGCCCGAGGGGGTGGTCCGTTGGCAGGTAGGGACCGAGGAGCACGCTGTGTCCTGATTACCGGCAGGTGCTCCTGTACGGGACGCCGGGGGCATAACGGCGCCATTCATCCCTGGTGAGGCAGAGCGCGGCCGAAACAACCGTGTTGGTCTCGCCGAGTACGGTCTGGAGGGGCGTGTCGTTCAGGGTGGTGCTCAGGCTGGTGCGCGCTCCGGCCTGGCTGTCGATCGTGTCGGCGGCGAGAGCGAGCCCGAGAGCAAGACGTGGATCGGCCTTACGTAGATTGTCCGCTTCGGCAACCAGGGCCCTTGCGGTGACGAGCTGACGCTGCCGGACGGAGTGGCGCCACTGCTGGACGGCAAGGAAGGGGGAAGAATCCTTTCCGTCGCCGATGAAAGCCGCAGAACATCAGGCAGCGGGATGAGACAGGACTCTTCAGTTCGAACTCGGCATCGGCATGGATGTCATATCGGATAGAATGCCTCAGACCTTACATGGATTTCTTCGAGAAGTCACTGGGCGTGGCCGCCGGGCGGAAGATTAACCTGCTTATGAAGCCTAGAACAGGGTCGAACACCCACTTAGAGACCACAACGAACGCCGGACAGTCCTGATCCTGCTTCTAGCATTCCTCGCCGCCCTATCGACCCTGGTGGCTGTGATCACCGGGATCCTTGTCCGGGTCAACGGTGAGAGCTTGGCCAGCGCGGTGCTCGCCGGCGGCGCCGCGTTCGCCCTGACGCTCACGGTCATCACCGTGGTGCGCGGAGGGACGGACACAGACGGATAGCCCGTGTCAGCTCTTCCTGCTGGACGCCGGCGACCGGGGCGCTGACCCCAGGGGTGGTCGTCGGTGCCGTCCGCACATAGCTCTGGCGCTGCGAGGTCGGGGATTACCGGGCACCAGACCGGCGCCGGATTGGTCTCGCCTTCACCAGCTCCGGTCGACGCCGGCCGGCACCGGTCTGATGACATGGACGGGTGCCGGCGACGCGATGGGGACCTCGGATCGACGAGCGGTTCGCTCGGCCGCTGCGGCGCGGGCTGCCCGCGTCGGCCCGGACACCGGGGGTGCACGTCGTCGAGGCCGCCGGTGCGCTGCTGCGCGTCCGCGACGTCGGACAGGGGCGGACGCTGGTGTTCGTCGCGGATCCGCCGGTCACCGTGGAGGCCTACAGCGAGGTGATCAGCCGGCTCGCCGGGCGTCACCGGGTGGTGGTCCTCGAGCCACCGGGATTCGGCTTCTCGACCCCGCCGGCCGGCTTCGACGGCTCCTTCGCCGCGACCGCCCGGGTCGTCGAGGCATTCCTGGCTGACCTCGGCGGTGCACCGATGGGGCTGGTGTTTCCCTGCGCGTTCGGCTACCTCGGCCTGGACATCGCCACCCGCCGCCCCGACCTGGTCGACCGTCTCGTGCTCACGCAGGCCCCGGGCTGGGCGCAGGAGATCGCCTGGCGGAACTCCGTCGCCCGCAGATCGCCGCTGCGCCTGCCGGGGGTCGGCCAGCTCCTCCTGCGGCCGTGCGCGCCGCTGGTCGCCCGCTCCTGGCTGCGCGCCGCCACGGCCGACGCCATGCTGAGCAGCATGATCGTCCGCCACAGCGACGCCGCGTTCGCCGCGGGGGCGATGTTCGCTCTCGCCACCGCGTTCCAGACCTACCTCAGCGGCCCCGCGCCGACCCTGGCGCCGGCCGTCCCGGTCACCCTGCTGTGGGGCGACGCCGACCGGTCCCACCGCGCCAGCGATCCGGAGACACTACGCGACCACGTCCCCTCCGTTCGTATCCACCGGTTGCCCGGGACGGGGCACTTCCCCGAACTGCAACGCCCAGACGCCCTCGCGGCCGCCCTGGCACTCGACGGAACGACGTGATACCTCCGCCCGCAACCTTCCTGAAGGCGCGCGTCGTCGTCGGGCTCCGACATCACCCGCCCGGTGGCCGCACCAGTCTTCTGCCCACTGCAGCGCACGACGCTGCCGACATCGCGCGCCGGCCTCGCGCTGCTGAGGGCGACGGCGAGGCCCATGGCCGCCACCCCATGGTCGCCACAAGGGATCGAGGAGCGGCTACACGGACTCGCAAGCTCGCCCGGTCGGCGCTGTGGCGGTCGCCGCCGGCGACGCATGATCCGCGAAGGTACCGGCGGATCTGACTCCGACTCGGTCGCTGGCGGTGGACGGGACCGCCTGCCGGATGTCGCATTCCTGTGTGCCGAGCCGGCGCCGTTCAGGCTGGTGGCCACGGACCCGCCATGTCTCACGAGTGGTCGACCGGCCGGCCGGGATCGCGCCGCGGACTGAACATCAACGGGAGTGGCGACCAGCCCGTCATCGCCCCTGGCCAAAGCGCGAAAAACGCTGGGACCCGCCCTCGTCGGGCCCTACTCGAATCGGCTCCAGGCAGCATGATCGAGATTCGCGGAATGGCATTGCCTCTGTACCGGCGCACATGGCACGGTATAAAACTCCCGGGAGTCCAGGTGCGACGCGGGGGGGGCGGGCATGGGCATTGCCATCNTGGACGCGGTGCGGCTGGCCCAGGCCAACAATCGCACAGCGGATGGGCTACGCGGCCGTGAAGAGCTGCTCGCCGGTCTGATGGCAGCCGAGACCAGCGCGCAGGAGAAGGCTCGGAAGGCGCTTTACACCGACGGCCTGCTCCCTTTCCAGCAGTTGTTCAGCCGTTTGAAGGACGTGGACGTGGCGGAGCTCGCCGCGATCAATCTTCTGGTCGATGTCGGCCCGCGAGAACGGGCGACCAGCCCGGTCCGGGCTGGTGTCGGCCATGCTCTCGGCGCGGTCGTGGGCGGCGCGGTCGCCGGGACGGTCGTCGGCGCCGGAGCCAGCGCGGCCACCCTGACCACCGTCGGGGCCTTCGCCACCGCCTCGACGGGCACCGCCATCTCCGGACTGTCCGGCGCCGCGGCGACGAACGCGACCCTGGCCTGGCTCGGCGGCGGCTCGATCGCGGCCGGGGGCGGTGGCGTCGCCGCCGGCACGACCGTCCTGGCCGGCATCGTCACCGGGCCTGCCATCCTGGCGTTCGGCGGTGTCGTCGCATGGCAGGCCCGCCGGGCGCGGCGCCACCAGCGGGGCCGGGCCGACGAACTCGCGAACGACGCCGCGCGGCTGGACCAGGCCGAGAAGACCGGCGCGGCCGTCCGCCGGCTCAGCCGCCAGGTCCGCGACATCCTCAAGGATCTGCGCCGGGCCATCACCAGCCGACTTCCCGCCCTCGCCGCCCTGCTCGACACCACCGACGACTACCCGGCGCTGACCATCGACCAGCGGCGCACCGTCTCCGTCCTGGTCACCATCGCCACCACCGCGGTCACCGTCATGAGCACCGCCATCACCACCGAGGACGCCGAGCCGTCCGCCCAGTGCCGTCGCACGGTCCTCGACGCCCGCCAGCAGCTCAACGCCCTGGGCCTGGCCGCATGACCGTCCCCACCCGGCCGGGCCAGCCCCGGTCCGCCGCCTCCCCCGAAACCCCTGGAACCCCCGACCCCGGACCCGGCCAGGCAACCGAGTCCGCCAAATCCGGCCAGCCCGGCCCCACCGGGGATGACGCCGCCACGGACTCTGTGGACACCGGCCTGCCCGACAGCGGGACGGCGCCCGAGGGTCGGCGGCGGTTCCTGGCCATGTTGCCCGGGGGCGCCGACGCCGCCGCCTGGGCGGTCAGCGACCTCGCCACTCGCCGCGCCGCCGCCGCTGTCGTCACCACCCTGGCCAGCCGGGACGTCGTCGGCCAGCTCGCCCATCGCTGGGCCGCGGTCGGCAATCCGCAGCGCGCCGGACATCTGTTCGAGGTCATGCACGCCACGACCTTCAACCGCAACGCCGCCCTGCGGGGAGCCACCGCCCGCGCCTACGTCCAGGCCTGGACCGAAGACNGCTCCCCCACCGGAAAGATCGATATCAGGCTGCGGGACGGCGCCACCTTCCAGGACGTCCAGGCGAAACTCATCACCGACCCGGTCCGAGCGGCCCGCGCCGTCGCCTCACCCCACTTCGCCGGCATGCAGCGACTCGTGCCCACCGACCGGGTCGACGCCATCAACACCGTCCTCGACAAGGCCCTCACCCGCTCCCCCGACGGCGTCTACTACGCCGACTACCCCGACGCCCGCAGCCATCTCACCGACGTCCTCCACCACGGCGGCATCCACAGCGACCCGGTCAGCCTCGACCAGGCGCACAAGGCCGCCCGCAACCCGATCCGCTGGGCCCACCAGCAGGTCACCCGCTCCGCCGGACGCCAGATCGCCACCGGCGCCGCGGCCGCAGCCGCCACCGGAGCACTGCTCGCCGGTCTCACCACCGCCGCCACCGAGACGGCCCGCGCCCGCGCCGGCGAGACCTCCGCCGGCGCCGCGGTCATCACCGTGACCGGCGCGATCGCCCGCAACGCCGTCCGCTCCGGCACCATCGCAGCCCTCGCCCAGACCATCCAGGTCGCCGCGAAAACCGGCGCCCTGCCCGGCGTCCTCGGCGGCGGGACCATCAGCACCGCCCTCGCCGACACCGTCACCACCATCGCCACCGCCGGCGTCGCCTACGCCCGCGGCACCATCGACGCCCCCGAACTCGCCGCCCGCAGCGCCGCCGCGACCATTCGGACGAGCCTCGTCTGGGTTGGCGGACTCGCCGGCCAGACCGCCATCCCGGTCCCCGTCCTCGGCGCACTCCTCGGCGGCATCGCCGGCCAGGCCGCCGCCGTCCTGCTCACCCAGGGACTCCAACTCGCCATCAGCACCACCCTTGGCACACGCACCGACCCCGAGCGCCTGACCGTCCTCGGCGCCGAAGCCATCACCACCATGGCCACCGCCGCCACCCTGCAGACCCTCACCCACCAGCTCGCCACCGACCACCACACCGCGCTCACCGGGGACGTCCTGCCCCGGCTCGCCGCCCTCACCACCACCCTCGGCTCCCACCACCCCGCCACCAGCCTCGACGACCTCACCGCCCTGACCACCACCACCGCAGCCCGACCCAGCTTCACCACCATCGACGAGTTCGACCAGTGGATGACCGACCACACCACCACCCTCACCCTCAACCCGAACTGGTGAAGAAGGTGAACATCACCCAGCAGCGGCTGCTCTTTGCCTCGACCTGCGCGGACGAGCTGGCCCGGCAGGCGAAGCCCACGCTCACCCGCCGGCAGACCGGCAAAGCCTGGTCAGACCGCGCGGTCTGGTACGCCGACGACACCACCCTGATGGCCGTGGTCGGAGCCCACGAACAGCGCGACAGCGAACGCACCCTCGCCTACGGACTCGTCCTACGCGGCGACCGAGCCCTCCACCTGGTTCTCCCCCGCGGATGGGTGCAACCGACCCGGCGCCGCCTGGTCTGGCTCACGGGCGACCTTCGGCTCTCCGCCCACCACGACGGACACGTCGCCCCCGTGCCGTCCCTGCCCACCGACAAACCCGCCGCCGGCTACCCGGCCGACGCCGACCCGCGCCCCCTGCACCTCGGCCCGGCCACGGACTGGCTGACCCCCCTGCTGGACTGGGCCGGCCACCATCCCGACCTCGACCCCGGCCATCGCCCGAACACCCGCTCCTGGCACTGCCGCGGCCAACAGATCCTCGGCATCCGCAGACTCGGGAATGGTCTACGCGTCGAAGCCGGACTCACCGGCACCAGCACGACAACCCTCCTCGACCTGACCGGCCCACCCGACCCCGGCCGGTCCAGGCGTGGGACTTCACCCCGGCTCCGACTGGATCACCGGGATGAACCAGGGTGTCATCCAGGCCGCCCGGACCAGGATGCACGCTGGGCCCGTTCGACCAGCGCAGCACTCACAGCAGCCAGCCGGCACACGCATCGGTGAGTTCCGGCTGGAACATCGAGACGGCTGCGGACACCGGCCAGACCCGCCGGACGGGCACTCGCCCAGCCGCTACACGAAACCGCGCGGGTTATTCTGGCTGACATGGGTCGGGCGGTACACATCCCCTACACGGTGGAGCAGGACGAGGACGGTGTCTGGTGCGCCCACGCCTACGTCGGTCGGGTCGGCTGCAACGGCAACGGGGACACCCGCGAGGACGCACTGGCGGATCTACATGAGGCCGTCCTCATGATCCTCGAAGACGACGGCGCTCCCGACGAGTTCACCATCATGCTCGACGTCGCCTGAGCCGCAGGCGCCGCCAGTCCCATCGATCCCCGGCAAGGACGTCGTCAGGGCGTTACAGAAGGCCGGGTTCGAGCTGATCCGGATCAAAGGAAGCCATCACTGACTTCGCAATCCCGACCCTCACGGGAATGACGTCACCGTTCCCGTCCACGCGGGACGAGACGTCCCCAAAGGAACACTTCGCCAGATACTCGCGGACGCAGGCCTGACCACAGAAGACCTTCAAGCGCTTCTCGGATAGGCAGCCATCACGCCGGTCCGTGGAACGGTCTCGTCGGCTACCTTGAGCGGTGTTCTTCTCGGCGTTGACCGCGCCGATGTCGTCGAGTCGGTCCGCCAGCAGCAGGGGACTCCCGCCCTCAGGTACGGAGTGGTCTCTGCATGGCTCTGCGGGCTCGGGTCGTGGTCGACGAGCCGTAGGGTGGGCGTGACAGGGCTGATCCGGAGGCGGCGGAGGGGATGTCCGGTGGTGCGGCGGTTCAACACGGCGGGTCCGTGCCGCCCTGACTTCCACTACATGGTTCCGGCGTTGTCACGGCTACTGCAGGCACCTCGGCACCATCCAGGCGTCGGTCCGTGTCCCCGGGGGAACTCAACCCATTCGTACATGATCGGCTTCCGTGAAGTCTTCGACCTCACGGATTAGTCGATCACCTTGGTCAGGTCCCCCTCCACGGTCGCCGTGCCGTCGGCGCTACGGATGAAGGCGGTGTGGCCGTCGCCGGCCAGCGTCACCATGCCGGGATCTTCGGTGAGCTTGGCGGGAATGCTGGCCTGGCAGATCGGTCGGGCCAGCTTGGCCACGTCCCACACGACTGCGGTGCTGTTGGCGCCGTCGGTGTTCATCTTGGCGCTGCCGCTGAGGACGGTGTGTCTGGGCCTCGTGTCCGCCCACAACGGCCAACCCGCCTACTTCCCCTGGCCCAGGGTCTCGCCCTTCGAGAGCCATCGCCAGGCTCCGCCGACGTCAAGTAGGTAGCTCGCGACTACCTCGCGCTCGACCCAGGGCGGCATCAGCGGCTGGAACTTGCTCAGACGGTAGCCCGGAAGCGACTCGGCGACCTGCGCCCAGAGGCGCTCATCTTCCCAGAACTCGGGTTCCCCTAGCCTGCCGAGCGCGTCACGGAAGCGGTCTCTGCCAACGGCCGCGCCGCGTATCTTGACCTGGAAGTTGTCGGAGGTGACCTGCCAGTCTCCTGCGACCGCCTCGAGCGCATGCCGGAGCGTCGCGTTGATGCGCCCGCCCGCGAAGGTCCACCAGCGGATCTCCCCGGCATCGAACTCTGCGCCGCCGCGCTCGGAGCTGATTACCTCCCGTATGGAAGCACGCTGATCGGTGAGGACCTCCCATGCGGCGTCATCAAGATACGGATAGCGCGCCTCGCTGAGCAGCACTGACCGGATGTGCTGGCAGAGGTCGAGGCCGAGGAACTGGGGGAGGAACCCTCCCCATGTGGGCTGGCGACCGCGGGGCGCTGCCTCGACGATGACGCGGCGGTCATCGTGCCGTACGTGGAGGACGGCCCATGCACGCCCGCCAAGCAGGAAGCTGCTGACCCCGTCGACGAGCCGGTCGACGAATACCTGGCTGAGTGAGCCCAGGGGGCGGCCATTGGCGGCCTGTACCGTGTAGGTCTGCGGGCTGGAGAAGACCGCGAAGAGTTCCATGAAGTTCTTGCGGCCGAACCGGCGCTCCGCCTTCGGCCCCAGGACCAGCCGCCCGCCGGCAAGCCGGAGCGAGCCATCTCGCACCATCCACGCCAGAAGGCGGTCGTATTCGGCCCGGTGAATGCCCTGGAAGTCAGGCACGCACCCCAGGTGCTCCCAGGCAGCTTCGCCGGTGATCCCGTCCCCTGCCAGCGCCATGGCGAGCAGCTGGTGGATGAGCACCGGCCAGCAGCGGTAGTCGAGTTCGACCGGCTCGACCCAGCCCGTTCTGGCCAGCTCGACCAGGGCGATAGCCTGGAGCACTCCCTCGGTTGTCTCGCAGAGGAATGTTGTGTTGGGCGACTGCCCCGGTCGCCGCCCCGTTCGTCCCATGCGCTGCAGGAACGAGCTCACGGTGTCTGGCGCCTCTGCCTGCAGGACCCGGTCGAGGTCGCCGACGTCGATTCCCAGCTCCAGCGTTGAGGTGCACACGATGCAGGCGTCGCCGCCGTCGTGAAAGCGTTCCTCTGCGAGCTGGCGCTCTTCCCGGGATACGGCGCTGTGATGGACGAACACGGCGGTGCCGGCGCGCCGCATGTGCTCGGCGACGGCCTCTGTCGTGGACCGGGACTGGCAGAAGAGCAGGCTCTTGCGGCCCGCCGCAATCTGCGCCGCGTCGTGGGCGAGCTCGGCGAGGCCTAGGCGGTAGACGATGAGGATCTGCCGGGGCCTCGGCTGGCTCGGGGGGCTGACGACGCGCCCGTTCCGGCCGGACGTGCCCTGCATCCAGGTGAGGATGGCCTCGGGGTTGCCCACGGTCGCGGACAGCCCGACGCGCTGGACGTCATGCCGGGAAATGCGTGCCAGGCGCTCGATCACGCTCATCAGGTGGGCGCCGCGGTCGGATCCGGCCAGCGCGTGGATCTCGTCGACGATCACGGTCCGCAGGTCGGCGAAGAGCTTGCTCTCATCCACTCGCGCCGATAGGAGCATCACCTCAAGTGACTCAGGCGTCGTCATCAGGAGCTGGGCGGGCTCGTTGAGGAACTGGCGCCGGGAGCGGTCGGGCGTGTCACCGTGCCAGGCGAAGCTCCGCAGCCCGATCATCTCGGTGTAGAGCCCGAGCCGGTCCGCCTGGTTGTTCAGCAGCGCCTTGATCGGAGCGACGTACAGGGCGCCTACCCCGTGCGGCTCGTCATCGGCGAGCTGCGAGAGGACCGGGAAGACTGCTGCCTCGGTCTTGCCGCCGGCGGTGGGGGCCAGGATGATCGCGTTGTCGCCGGCGAGCAGCGCCGCACCTGCCTCTTCCTGCACGGGACGCAGGCTCGACCAGCCGAGCCGGGACACGATCGCCTGCTGCAGGCGCGGGGCGAAACGGGCGAAGACGCTCACCACACGTCCTCGGCCGGCACCAGCCCATCTGCCTCGTCGCCGGGGGCAGGGTCGAGGCTGGTGAGCGCGGTCCCGGAGAGCACGTGCTGCTCCTCGGGGCTGAGGTCCGTGGCCTGGAAGCCATACTCGGACATGGGCTCGTAGTCCGCGTGCTCCTCGACTAGATCGAGCTGCGTGACAAACTCACGCAGGAACTGGCGCGGCACCACGCCAACGTCGCCCTTGAAGCCCGCTGACACCTCCGCGACGAGCCGCTCCACGAAGGCCGTGCTGATCTTTCGGTCGAGGCGACCGAGGTCAGTGGTGGGAAACAGCTCGCGTAGGCGGAGCGCGACGGCGCGGAGACGCTCGGCGTCGAAGGGGGCAAGCTCGAGCTGGGCCTGGCGCAGGCTGGCGAAGCGGCCCTGCTTCAGGAACCGGATCCGCTCGTGGAGCGGGGCGAGGCCGGCGACGCCTTGCCTCGTGTCGAAGAATTCCGGCGTGCCCGTGAAGACCCAGAGCATGCCCGGGTAGGAACCCGAGGCATCGGCGATCTGCCGGATCCCGTTGAGGGACTTGTGCCGCGAGTCCGAGCGCATCCGCAGGATGGTCTCGGCCTCGTCTATGACGACGATCAGCCCCTTGTACCCGGCAGCCTTCACGATCTCCAGGACGCCCCGCAGGTAGTCGAGGGCATCGCGGCTCTCGATGTCCCCCTTGATGCCCGCCGTCTTCTTCGCGGAGGCGGCGACGTTGCCGCTGCCGCACAGCCAGGAGATGAGGGCTCCGGCCTCCGCCACGTTTCCCTGCTGCTTCAGCTCGAAGATGGCCTGGACGACGCGGACGAAGTCCTGCGGCGCCCTGCCCCCCGTCATTGCCGCGAGGTCCTCGTCGAGGCGCTTGGCCACTGTGGCGTCGAACGCCGGGTCCGCATCGTCCTCCCCGGCCGCGATCAGGGCCTCCTCTACCCGTCCGATCCAGCGGTCGAGGACATCGCCCAGGGCGCCGCGCGGACACGACGTGGTGCCGAGCTCGGTCAGCACCTTGCGGTACACGTCGTCGAACCGGTGGAACTTGAGGTCGTTGTCGGAGACGACGACGAAGCTGGTCGCGAACCCCTGGGCCTGCGCGTCGAGTACGGCGAGGCGGGCCATGAAGGTCTTCCCGCAGCCGTAGCCGCCGCGCAGGAACTTGACGGTGCCCTCGCCGTCCCCTACGAGGTCGAGCTGCCGGTGCAGTTCCCCACGCTGCTTCTCGATGCCGACCGCGAACGCGTCGATTCCCCGCTCAGGCACCAGGCCCTTGCGTAGCGCCTCGAAGACGTGCTCGGCATCCTTCCGGGTCAGAGTGCTCATTCGCTTCCCTCCCGTACGTAACGCTTCACACCGGCCACGACGTCAATGCGCACGACAAAGGGGGCCTGCTGGGCATAGGTCTCAAACTGGAGGGCGAAGCGGCGCAGATCGCGCGGGCCTCCCAGCATCGCGGCGGCTTCGTTCTCCGTGACCGCGCCATGGGCCTTCAGATGCTCGAACACCTGCCGGACCCCCGGGTCGGGGTACTGCTCCAGCCATCGCGCGTCGACTGCCGCCGAGGCGCCCTCTGCTGTCTCGGCCGCTGCCGCTGGTATCGGTGCCCGCGTCGCGGTGACGGGGAAGCGGGCGCCTGGCATGCCCGGCTCCACGTCCGCGACGGCGCTCGGATGGTGGACCTCGATGCGCACACGCGCGTCGGTAGCCCCGGAGAGCCGGAAGAAGAGCTCAAAGGACTCCCCGACGGTGGCGACGATCGTGCTGCCCGCGATTCGCGCCCTGCCGCGCGCCTGGCAGAGCTCAACCTGCACATCCTCGGCATCGGGGACGCGCAGGGCGAGCTCGATTTCCTTCGGGTTCCCGAAGTCCAGCGACTGCTGCGCGAGTGGCTCGACCCTGGCCTCGACGCAGTGCATCCCCGCCACACCCTCACGGGCCTGCGCGGTGACGCCGTACCTGATGCCACTCCCGCCGGCTGCGGTGCGGTGCACCACAGTGAGCACCGGGACGACGCGCTCCTGCAGGCTGTTGCCGCCATGCGCGAAACCTGTCGCCCGCCGAACCGTGTCGAAAACCGCGGTGCTCTCCGGGAAGAAGACGCTCGTGCTCGAGCCGTCGTATCGCAGGTCCGCGAGCGCGACCCTGACCTCGTCCGCATGAGCTGCCGCTACCGGCGAGAAGACGTGCCGCCTCTGGGGGTCCGTCCTGCGGCCACGGGCCTGGACGGCCGCACCGTCGTCATCCAGCAGCAGGAACCCGTGGTCGGCGGTGAAGACGAACCGGCGTACCCCTGCCTCGCGCAGCACGCGCCAGGCGGCGCGGAGCTTCTGCAGGGCGAGGTCGAACACGGCGGGGCCGATCCCCTTCTCGCCGGCCTCATCGATCTCCCGGCTATGCACGACGACCAGCCGCGCCTGGGAGATCGACCGCTTCAATGAAACAACGTCCCGGCCGACCACCTCGTCAAGGGTGAGCCACGGGCAGCTCGCGCCGCCGACCCGGTCGTGCATGGCGCGCTTGCGGGTCTCGGGGTCGAAGACCCGGAACTCGCCCGTCTGGAAGCCCCGCACCCCGCCGGCGTCGCCTGCCATCGAGACCTGCAGGCGGCCGTTACGGGAGACGGGCGCGAGTACGTTCATTCCCACCTCCGTCACGGTGGGGAGCTCGGCGAGCCGAGGCCGCAGCGCCACGGTGGTGGCCGGGGTGCCCTCCATCTGACGGAAGAGCTCCTGGCCCATCTCGAACCGCAGCGCATCGACGACAAAGTACGCGGTCGTCCCCGGCTCGACGGCCAGCGGCCGGACCACCTCGTCGAAGAGCGTCCGCTGCTGGCACGCGGGGCCGGGCAGGAAACCGCGTGCCGCGCAGAGCGCGTTGAACTCGCGCGCCCAGCCGTCGGCCCACCCGCGCCAGGCACGGCGCATCCGATCGAGGCACGCTCGCAGGGTCTCGAACTCGGGAAGCAGCGGATAAAGCAGGGCCGCCCGCTGCTGTTCCAGCAGCCGGTGCGCTTGGTCCACGGCGGCGCCCCGCTCGGTGTAGGCCGTCATGGCGGCCTCCAGGGCGTCATCCACGTTCGCGTCCACGCCAATCCGGGTGCCCACGCGGGCGATCTCCTGACCGAGCCGGGCCGCCGCACGGACGAGCTGCCAGGCCGACTGCCGCGCTGGATCGTCGCGGAGCCAGAAGGACGGGCCTGCCGAGGTGGGTTCTATGCGCGGGACGGCCCATCCGGCTGCCTGGTCGTAGGCACCGTGGCCGAGAGCGGCCAGCGCGGCCTTGAGGACCTTGTCCTCCTCGAACCGGAACGTGTCGATGACACCGAGGTCCTCGGCCTGGGCCTGCTCGACCTCCTCGGCGAGCAGCGCCTCCGTCTCGTCCGCCGTCCGCTGGTAGAAGCCCGGATGACGCTCTCGGAGATGGGCCGCCACGGCACAGCACGCATCGATCACCGGCCGCGGCAGGACGGCAACAGGCGCCAGGTGGTCGCTGGCGGGCGCGCGCTGCAGGTCGTCCGTGTACTCCACGCACAGCGCCCAGCTCGCCGCGGTGAAGGCCACGTCTCCGGGGCGCAGCCGTGCGGGAGGAAGCGTGGCATCGCGCCAGGAGGCCGGGAGCCCGGTCCAGGCGGCGAACCGCTCCCAGAGTGCATCCTCGGCGTCGTAATCGCCGATCTGGTTGGCGATGGATCCCCCGGCGAGCAGGTCGTCAAGGACCGCCTCTGGGCTCATGGCCCGGAGCTGCGCCGAGATGCCCACCTCGGCTCCGCCCACGAGCGCGCCGAGCCAGGCGTCGGCGCCAGCGAGCGTCATGCCGGGCTGCGCCCGGAAGGCATCGATCTGGTCGGGGCGGACCTGCCCCGAGGCCGCCTCGGTGACGAGAGTGTCGAGCGCCTTGCGATACCGCACGCCGGCGGCGTAAAGCTCGAAGAGCGGCGTCTCCCGCACAGTCTCCTCGGTGAAGCCCGGCAGGTGGATGACGAGTGGCACCATCTCCGTCCCGGCGGCCACGCCATCGAGCGCCACCATCAGCGCCAGGTGGCTGCCCCGGAAGGCATGGACCTGGTACGGCAGGTCCCCGGCGGCGCGTAGCGCCACAAGCCGCTCGACGAACTCGCTGTAGATCCCGGCCTGGTCGAGCCAGACGACGATGCTACGCCGGCGCACCCACGACCTCAGGTCTGCCTCCAGTGCCACGGACACGGGGCCGCCGAGTCCCGTCACCGACGACGGGGGCGGCGCTGTCGTCGTCACGAGTCGCCCTCCCCGTCCGCATTGGCGTCATCGTCGGCCGCCTCATCGGCTTCGTCATCGAAAAGCTCGACGGGCGGGACGAGGTCGGCCAGGACGCTCTTGCGGACCTGGACCCTGTCGGGATGGGCCGCCTCGAACACCGCCCGAGCGGCGGGCTCGTCGGGGGCGAGGATGCGGATCTCCGTGCCCTGCCGTTTGGCCAGTTTCAGCTCGATATCCCACAGCGCCTCAGCGTGGGCCGCCCAGAGTCCGGTCTCCAGGATGCGCATCTCGGAGACGACTTTCCGGTTTTTGCCACGGCCCATCCGCCGGATAGCCTCCCGCTCGATCGCGGCGAGGGCGGCCTTGGGCTCGTCGCGCAGGAAGGCGTGACGGTGGGATCTATCGCCAGGATCGTCCAGGTCCCGGCCGCTGGGGCGGTAGGGCTCCTCCTCGATCCGGAACTCGGGACCGATCTCGTCCTGGAGCCTCAGTTCCCAGATCCAGGCCCGCTCGGGGTGGTACCGCCAGAAGCAGCCGTGCGCCACGCCGAGGCTGGGGTCATTCCGGCACTTCCGGTCGACCCGGTCGGGCCAGTAGCGCATCGCCAGGTGCGACCAGTCATAGTCCCTCCGACTGGTCGCGGTGGCGAGCTCCTTCCACCACTTCCTCGGCTCCTTCCACTGCGGGTCGAGCAGCGGCCAGATCGCGGCAGAGTTGATCATCACGCCATCGTCGAGGTCGGGATCGTAGCGGGCGTCCTGCTGCCGGCCGGGGCACTTGCCATCGGTTGGCGGCGCACCGCGGTCCGCGCACTGCTCGACACTGGCGATGAACTCCCGCAGCTCGCTCCGGGCCTTGAAGACCCGGTCGTACTGCCGCTCGGCGTCACGCGCGGCCTTCTTGTTGATGCCATCACGGGCAACCGCCAGGTCGGCTAGTTCGCCATCGAGGCGGACAAGCGTCGGCGCGAGATGGTCGGCGAGCAGCACCCGCAAGGTCTGGCTGGTCATCCGATGGATGTTCACCCAGGCCACGAAGCTCTTACTAGCCGAGGAGAGTGGCCAGTGGACGGGCCGGTTCTTATACATGCCCTTGTGGACGTCTTTGAAGAAGTCGAGGGCCAGCCAGTCGCGCAGGCTCCTCCTGGTGCCGATCGCCGACGAGTGCTTCGCCCAGGCGGCGTGCAGAGGCGCCGCCGCGGGGTGGCCCAGGCCATCGCGGCGATCCTCGGCGTCGAGGATAGTGTCGAGGAAGAGGATCCCGTGTGGGAGTGCGTGGGAGAGGTCTGCGGTAACAGGGTCGAGAATGCCCTCAGCGAGGCTGTCGCCGAGGCCGAAGCGGCCGAGGGCGACGCCGAGGGCAAAGCTCAGATGGTCCGTGGAGGGTTCGGGGTCTAGCCGCTCGACGTACTCGGGGAGCGGCGCACCCTTAGGGCGATCGACGGCGGACTGGGCCCAGTCTTGGGCGTGCAGCCAGGGCGAGGGGCCAGGATGGCGAAACGCGTGCGACGTCTCGCAAGCTGCCTCGTGCTGCGAGAACTTATCAACCAGTTGCCGCCCGATGTCTTCCGCATCCGCTATCGCAACTACGGGTAGGCGGTTGATGTCGCCGCCGGTAAAGTGGATGCCCGGATTGAGGGATCCGACAATCTCCTGAGCAAGCGAAGAATTGAGAAGGCACAATACACGAAAGCATTCCTCCTCGCTTTCGGGGAAAACTGAGGCGCCCATGCTCCCGAAGATGGATCTAGAACGGTGAAGGCGCGCACTGAAGGTGTTACCGATTGTGGAAAAGGCAACTCCGGGCTTCCAGTATAGATCTTCGTTCTTGACGGTTCGAGTATGCGAACCGTAAAGGTGCTCGTTGAAAGTTCGTATCTGGAGACCGGAACTTCCCCAGTCGACTACTGTCGACAGTGGGTCAATCCAGCGCAATCCTTTCGCTCCAGCGATAAAAGGCGCCCATGGTTGAGATGTGGTGCGCCGGTCTCCTCGACCGACTATTTCGATCGAGGAGAGGTCCACTTCCCAGGGCCAGCGAAGGAAGCGTGTATCGTTAGAAGTCTGGGCACCACTTCGTGCANGCGAAACATCCCGCAGTTTAGGTTCAGCAGCATAGTCGGCCAGGAAGTCTGCCGTCCACCAATAGACCAGCGGCCATTCCGGTACAATTTTGAGTGCGGCCGAGTCGAAGGCGTGGCAGCCCTCATGACATAAAGTAGCAGCACGCTTTCGTTGGGTTCGTGCGCTATCCCGTGATTTGTCTTCTCTCGGCGTAGGGCAAAGCGCGCTGGTCTCCACGGCCGTGACGTCACGGGCAAATATTGACACGGTGACACTGACGACCTCGTCGGGCACGCTTTCGAAGGCCCCCCGGTCGAAGTCTCCAAGCGCCTCCAGGCCGTGCGTCCCCAACAGATGCTCCCGCAGCCCCGAGTACTGCTTGAGAAACATCCAGTCTCGCATCGTAAGCATCGCCGACACTCCGCCGTCACGCACCAGTTCCAGCCCGCNGAGCAGGAACGCGGCGTAGAGGTCCGCCTTGCCGAGCGGGTAGGTTCGAGAGACATACGTCGTCTCGGCCATCTTGCTCGTGCCCTGGTACGGCGGGTTCCCCACGACTAGGTCGTACGTGCCCTCCCGGACCAGCCGCACAAAGCGGACGCCCGCAGCCAACTGCTCGCCGCGTAGCCGAAGGCCCAGGTCGTCGCCGCCGGTGTGGTGGGCGAGGAAGTCCTCCAGCCGGTCGAGCAGTGTGGCCCTGGCCTCGGAGCGGCCGATGGTGATCCGTGCGGGCTCTGGGCTGAAGCCGATCAACAGGTCGCCCTGCTCGGGTACCGCGCGGCTCAGGGCGGCCTCGTGGCTTTCCAGCGCCTCGTCGACCACCGTGCCTACCTTGAGTAGGGAGCCCAGGTGGTCGGCGCCGCGCAGGGCGTGGATCAGCGTGTTGGTCAGCGCGCCCGGAATGCCTGTCTCGCGCTCCACCTCGCGGCGCAGCTCGACGAATGCCGGGTCGTCGTCGGCCAAGCTCGCGAGGCGGAGGCGGGACGCCACGAGGTTGAGCCGCTCGGGACGGGCGTCGGGTGCCACCTGCCGGGCTTTGAGCCAGAGCGCCGCCACGGCGATCTGCACCGCCCGCGGGTCTAGGTCGATGCCGTGCAAGTTGTGCGCGAGGATCCGCTCGACGATGGACTGGTCGGACCAGCGGTCCTCGCCGTCCTCGCCCCGGTGGCGGGCCTCTTCCCGGTAGAACGCGACCAGGAGGTCAAGCGCCACGACCAGGAAGTGCCCCGAGCCGACAGCCGGGTCGAGTAGCCGCAGGTCGCGGACGGTCTCGGGTGCCTGCGTCACGGCGCTGTCGGGGACCGGCTGCGGCAGATAGTACGCCCAACGCCGCTCCGCGCCGGTATGCAGCGGCATCAGGTCGGTGAGCGCGACCTCGCCGGACGTGCGCCTGGCCCGCCAGCCGGCCCGTCGATCCTCAAGGCGGTCGAGTGTGCCGTCGGCCATCACCTCGGGCGTCCACCCGTGGCGCTGGCAGATGGCCAGCCACATCGGTCCCAGGGTGTTCTGGAGCAGCCAGTCCACCATGTACCGCTCGGTAAACATCTGCGTCTTGCTGACGATCTCGTGCGGCTCTACCTTGCCGCCGTCGTTGAGCTTGGCGTCGAGCGCCTCGCGCTCGGGATCATTCCAGTACTGGTAGACCCAGCCGAGCGTCATGTCGTCGGACCAGCAGCTCTCCAGCGCTTCGGAGTTCAGCGCGTCGATGACATGCCGCAGAGTCGCCGCGGGAACCGGGACCAAGTCGGCGACGCCCGCCGGGCCGTAGAGGCCGGGCAGTTCGGTGGCGAGGTCCTCGAAGACCAGGCGGAGCAGGAACGCGTAGCCCTCTGTCTCGTCGTCGCGGGCAATCTGTGGGGCGAGCTCCCGGAATTCCAGGTACCCGCGGCTCTCCCAGCCGCCCGTCACCACGGCGAGCGTCCGGAGTGGCCGGCCCGAGAGACCAGGTGCCTCCATAAGCCGGAGCAGGACCAGCCGGTTCAGGAGGGTGTAGGCCGCCTGCTTCTCGGCCTCGCGCCGGAAGTTCTCCTCGGATCGGTCCGCTTTGGCCCCGGCGGTGCCCCGCGCCCGGACCTGCTCGGCCACCCATGCCTTCAGCCGCCTGCGCCTGGTGCGCGCGGCCTCGTCCAGCCCGGCTGCGTGGCTGGAGACCGCAAGCCGGTAGGCCGTCTCGGTGGCGTCGTGCAGGTCGTCCAGGAGGCGGGCACGGAGGAGGCGGATCGTCGTCGCGAGTGCGTGCTTCGCGTCGGAGGTCATGGACATGGTCGCCGCCCCGTTCACAGCAGCCGCACCCGGGTGCCGGCCTGGATCTGGTCGAGTAGCCTGCCCCGGATCTCCTCAACGAGCGCCTGTACGTCAGCCTCTGTAGCAACCTCTCGATTGCGCAGCCGCAGGTCGACAGTGGTGATGAGCGGCCTATCGCCCGCGCTCAGGATGTCGTCGAGGAGGTGGTTCGCCTCGTCCTCGGCGCGCTGCAGCGCGAGCGTGAACGGGTCAGCCAGGGCGGTGAGCGCAGGCGCAACCGCCTCGGCGGTGGTGTTGGTGACGGCCCTCGTGAAGGGGCGCAGGACGTCGTGTGACTGATCGGCCGTGAGAGTACTGAAGCCCGTGCGCGCCCGGACCCGGCCGCGGGCCGCCTCCGCCTCCCGTTCCTGCCACTGGAGCAGCCGCTGCCTCTCCGCGCTGTAGCAGGCGCGGATCTCGGTGAGATCCGCATCGAGCTCGCCGATCCCGAGCCAGGGCCGCTCCGCCGAGAGCTGGCTGGAGATGCGCGTCGCGGCTTGCGTGACATTCGTGGGCTCGATGCCCGCTGCCGCGAGCTGACCTGCCTCGTGGTCGAGCACGCGGCGCGCGTCCCCAACGGATTGGATGGCATCGTCCGTCAGCTCCGCGCCGTAGAGCTGCAGGGTGGTCACACCGTCCCGTAGTGCGTCCAGGTTCCTCTTGACCTCCTGCACGGTCGGCCTGGTCTGCCGGCAGTTCCTGAGACACTTCTCCAGGGCCTCGCCGAGCCGATCGAGCGCCGCTGGTCCCTCAGGCGAGCCTGGCAGCTGGCTGAGCCGACGCTGGATTTCGCGGAGTTGTTGCGCGAGGAGGGGAAAGTGCTGCACGACCGCGTTGGCGATCTGGTCGTCCTCGCGATCAATGTGGGTCTGGAGGCGGTCCTCGAAGAACCGGCAGATGCGCGCTCGCGACTGAGGGCCGATGTCGTCCTGGCCGGCGGGGAAGATGGTAGCGCGCCGGAAGTCTCGATCCCGCTCGAAGAGGTCGCGTACCCCGGCGTCGCGGATAGCGGTGATCTCGTCGCCGCCCTCGGGCTGCAGGCGCACCTTGCCGGCGCGGAGCAGGCCCGCGACGCAGGCCTTCACGACGTTCGCCGTGTAGCCGTAGGGCGGGCCGCCGAACCGGGCCAGCAGCGCCGTGCCGCTGAGCCCGCCCTCGGACTCGATGTACTCCTGAACGCGGCGAGGCACGACACCGCCGCACGAGGGGACGTACCGTCCGGCGTCGAGATCGAGGATGCCCAGGTCGCCGGTGAGGAACTTGGTTGACGGACCGGAGAGCTCGGCCGCAACAAGCTGGAGCAGCTCCGATGGCTGGACCTGCACCGTGATGAAGTGCGGGAACAGGTCTTGCAGCACCCGGTTCGCGGCCTGGTGCAGCGCGACGGCGAACGTCGCACCGTAATCCGGTGGCGAGATACCGCGGCCCCGGAAGTACATCTGCCCGGCCATCCACGCGGCCGCGATGGTGTCCGTCGCGCGCTTGTCGAGGTCCTCGGCGCGGTTCTCCTCCTGCTGGAGCAGGAGCCTGCGAGCCGGATTGAGTGAGTCGCGGCGCACCTTGTACTTCTTGACCATGGCGCGCGAGCGGTGCAGCTCCCGCGCGCACTCTCTGACGGCCTCACTGTCGCCGGAAAGCCAGACAAGGCGGTCGTGGAGCGCAGCCTCGCCGCTCCTGGTGATCCACGTGGTCGCGGTGCGCTCTTCGAGGGGCAGGTAACGAAAGTCGATGCGGACGGCGGCGTCGTCACGCGGGTCAAGGAGGGTGACATCGTCGGCGCGGCGGCCGTCGGAGAACCGGCCGGCCCAGGGGAACGTCCGGCCTTGCAATTGCGGGCGGTCCGGGGTTGCGAGCAGGTACTTGAGCCCATCCTGGACGATCTCGCTGAGGGCCTCGCGCGGGGCGGGGATGTCGCGACGCTCGCGCTCCCACTCCTCGCCCGCCGAGGATTGGAGCTTGTAGCCGTGCTTTTCCGAGTACCCGAGGAGGTTGCGNCGGCGCAACTCTTCCAGCGCCTCGGTCACGGCCGCCACCTGGTTACCGCGGTCGACCCGGTCATAGAGGCACTGCGCCACGAGCCGGGCGTCGGTGGCCTGGGTCTCCTGGATCAGCTCCAGCAGCGCCACCGCCTTGGCCGCCCGCACCAGGAACCGGTCTTCGTCGGCGGTGCACTGGCCCAGCAGGCGGGCCATCGAGTCCTGCACGTCGGCGTCGAGGGCGGTGTGCTGCACCTCGTAAATCTGGTCGAGGGTCACCAACTCGCCGACCGGTCGCTCAGCGAGGCGCTGATCGCGGAAGAGCTCGCCTAGGAGCTGGAGCAGGCCGCGGATCGCCTGGTCGTCGCCCTGTGCCCGGGTCGAGCGGGTCCGCAGGGCGGTGGTGATCTGCAGGACCAGGTCGATCTGCCCGGGGAGCATCGGGTAGACCTCGATGAACTCCTCCGGGGTCACCGACTCGCAGCCGTAGGCGTAGAGCTTGAGGTCGGGCCGGTTGCTCTCGAAGAGGGCGCGGAGAGGCTCCTCGGCGTCGGGCCGTTTCTGCAGCAGGCGCCGGTGGACGACATCCTTGATGTTGGTTGGCGCCAGGTGGACGCGGAGCCCCGGCGGGAAGCGGTCCCGCGCCCAGATGAGGAAGGAGTCGTCCGCCTCCTCGTCCAGCATCTGCTGTCCGAGCGCCAGCAGCCAGGCCCGTCCCCGGAGCGTCGCGCCGAGTGCCGTCGCGAAGGCGCGCAGCCGGTCAACCCGGTCCTTGTGGGAGAGGACGTACTGGGAGACCTCGTCGATGACGAGGAAGAGCGTGGCGTCCGGGCGACGGAACTTCAGCATGTCGCGGATGGCCGCCACGGCCTCCTCGGGCGACTCAGAGCGTGCGTGCGTACCACCCCTGCTGAGGAACCAGGCCATCGGGTCGGTGTACCGGTCGGGATACAACTTGCTCATGACGAGCGAGAAGACCTCGTCGGCCATCGAGTTGCCCTTCACGGCGGCCCAGGGCTCGCCGAGTACCTCCTGGACCTTCTCCTCGAAGCGGGACCACTCGCCGTCGCGCTCCAGGCGCAGCTCGAAATCCCCGACGAGAGGCTCCGCGCAATAGCCGAGCCGCCGCTGGACCTGCCGGATCGCCGCCGCGTGGACGTGCTCCCCGTCGCGGGCGACGGACCCGACATCGAAGACGACGGCCAGCGGATCGATCCGCTGCCGCAACTTCTGCCAGGCCCCGCGTAGCTCGGCGGAGTTCGGCGAGGTGTCCCGCGCCAGCCAGGCCTCGGCGAGCGAGCCGCCGTCCGGCAGCGCGACACCGTCGAGGGACAGGCCGAGCAGCTTGGCGAAGCTCGACTTGCCGGAGCCGTAGAACCCGGAGATCCAGGCGTTGGGCAGGTCGGGGCCACCAGGCTTGCCGAGCGCCGCGGTGATGCCCGTCAGCAGCGCCACGTACTGCTCGTGGATGCCGCGCGGTACCCGGCGATGGTTCGGGTGGTTCTCGGGCCAGCCGCCGGTGACGATGTACTCGGAGACCTCGCCGGCGAGCTTGTCCGGTCCCTGCTCGTGAAAGTAGACGACGGGCGGGATGTCCCGGGTGACGTCGGAGGCAAAGAGGTCTCGAATCAGCATGGCGCCCCTCTCATGGATAGATCCGTGGCCGGTAGTCGTTGTCCGGATTGAGGACGCCCATGAAGGACAGCCCCGTCGGCCCCCGGCGCTCACCCGGATAGAGCAGGACGACCGGGACGTTCCGCGTCCGGCCGTCGAGGTGACGCAGCAGGGCCGACGACCGGATGAAGGGGTAGAGCGCGCCCGCGCGCCCGATGAGGGCCACCGTCCGGTCGATGCTGTCAGGATGGCTGTCGGCGTACTCGCAAATCAGCCGGGAGCAGTCCGCCGCGATCCCGTCCGGTCCCTCGATCAGCGGCGAGACCTTCTCCTTGAGGTAGTTCAGCCCGCGTCCCGGGTCGATGCCGGCCAGGCGTCTCTCCATGGCCACGACGCGGTCAACCCAGTCCTGGCCCTGCGCCCTGACCCGGTCAAGGAACAGCTTCTGCAGGCTGATCGAGATGACCATCCAGCCGTTCGCGACCAGGTCGGCGGTCAGGTGCTGCACCTCGCCGCGGAGCCTGAACTCCTCGGCCGGCTCGTATTGCACGATGGCGAAGCGGTAGTTGCGCATCGTGCTGATGCGTGGGCCGTCCTCGTGAATGAGGTCCCGGCGCAGTGCGGTGAACGCCTCGTGCAGGGTTGCATGCTGGAACAGCGGGCTCTGTTGGAACAGGGGCACGGTCACAGCGCGGCCCCGGCCAGGCTCGAGGTGCCATCGCGGAGGGTCGCCGCCGCCCAGGAGCGCAGGTTCTGGTGGCGCCAGCCAAAGTCGGTGAGATCCCCCTGCCGCCCGAACGCAAGGCCGGGAAGTCCGCGCAGGCGCTCTGCGAGGATGGCGCCGTCAAGGCCGACTGATCTCAGGTACGGGTTGTCGAGGAGGCTGCCCTCGAACTCCGTCTCGCGCAACAGGTACAGGAGATACTCAAGAGCCTCGTCCGGCACGCGCGGCGTCCCAATGGGGCGCGGATCCCGGTTAGACGTCACCGCGGTAGCTGAGTACGCCGCAGACAGGAGCTTGCTGGCGAACTGGATGCGCATCGTCATCGTCCAGTGGCTGGGGCCGTGCAGCCCAACCCAGGCGGCCACGAGGTCCCGAGTCACCTCGGGCCGGCCCCCCGCACGGCGCTCCGCCAGGTAGATGCCCGTGAAGCGCCGGTAGAGCGGGTCGCTGAGCTGCAGGTGCCAGTGGCAGATAACCCGACGCGTCTCCGGCAGCATGTGCTGCCAGCCGTGAAGGACGGCGAGTGCAGCAGGGAAGGCGCTGAAGCGGGCCCGCATGTTGGCGAGAAGAACCTCGACACGCGCCAGGCTCCGGGCGCCAAACCAGTACTCGTCGAATGCCCGCTGGGCACTCGCGCTCGTGGCTCCGTCGGCGCGGGCCCAGAAGGCGCGTGAGTCCTCCACCTCGAGGGCACACCGCGACAGCCGCGTGTGCACGAGGGTCGTCTCGCGCGGGGCCGTCACAGGGCCCTCTTGAAGTGGGGAAGCGGATAGCGCTCGGCTGCCGGCGCCAACCCTGCGACGAGCCTGCGTGCCTGCTGCCCCACGGCAGTTGGGAGACTCCCGCTGAGCCGCCGCCCGGTCGGGGAGGCGGTTCCGCCTGCCTCGCCATGGCCGGCGACCCAGTCCCAGAAGCTATCTGGGTGCCAGCCGTCACTGGTGACCGCGAGGCCCGGCAGCGCCTCGTCCGGCGTACGGCCCGAGCGCTTCAGGTCCGCGAGGCGCTCCTCAATCCGCTCGTCCAGTTCGAAGCCCAGGCTGAAGAGCGAGACGATCCGGTCTGGTTCATAGTCACGGCGCCGGAGTTCCGAATCGACCCGCCGGGCGGCCTCGCGCGCGCCTTCGAGCGCGGCCCAGCGCCAGGTGGACGGCAGCAGTCGACGGAACAGGTCTTCCCCGCCGTATTCGGATGTGAGATCGGACCGCCACCAGCCCAGCCTGGGCTCTTCTCCCGTCTCGCCCGCCCACGCCACCACGAGCTGCGAGGTGAGAGCCATGTCGATGTCCGACACCGGAATCGGCTCCCGATGGCTGCCGGCTGGCGCACTTTCCACATCGAACATGCTCATTGTTTGGCCATATCCGCTGCCCGCCAGCGCGTATGAAGCAATGCTCCGCCCCGGGACTGCCCTACCTCGGGCTGGATCCGGTCGAGCACGTCGGCGGGCCGCTGGGTGATCAGGGTGCCGGGATCGATGTCTCCCAGGAGGAACCGCGGCCGTGGCTGGCTGAGCATGTGCCCGTGGACGGCGTCGTTCTGATGGGCGTACGGGCGCAGAGGGCGCGTGGCCAGCACCGCAGAGCGGATGCGGGGCACAGCGTGCTGCCTCCCACATCCCCACAGGGCCGTCAGCGCCCGCGCGGGGTCGCCACCACGGTCGTTGATCGGGACCAGCCCGCTGGCCAGCCGCTGCTCGGACAGCAGGATCCGGCGCGGCTCGCCAGCGTCGAGGACGAAGAGCTCGATCGCTCCGTCGTCTGCCCAGTCGGCACCCCGGACCGTCTTCAGGGTGCCGTCGACACGCACCTGCCGTCCCTCAGCCGGCAACTCGATCACCATAGGCCCCCCGGTCCACTTGGTCATGGCACACCCGCAACTCCGACGGGAGCCCTCCGGCGCCACGAGGCTGCAAATTTATGCGTAGTGCATACTTTCAGCCACGATAAGGCGACATGAACCCGGCCTCTCGCGAACCCAGGACAGCTCACGGGCCGTGTTCGGGGAGGGGCCAGGGCGGCTACTCCAGCAGGTACGGGTCTGGCGAACGTCACCGTCAGCGGCGGTGAACGGACGGTGGTATCCGGCCGTAGGGGCTTATACGAGCACGTCAGGTGACGTGCCCACGATGCGCGACGGTGTCCTCACGGGTGCACAGGTGCTACAGGCGGCGGCCGATCGACACCGCCATCGGCGGAACGCGGGTCGTGGTTGACCTGCGGGGTTCGCCGGTACCGCTGTGTCGAGACCGGCCGTGTGGTGGTGACGTTCGCCGAGCAGGTCTTGGGGGCCGACCCATCCGCACGCCACCAAACGGTCGCCGCCGGGTTCGCAAAGCGAACCCGGCGCACCCAAGCAGCCGTGCACGCCCTGCTGGATGCGGGAGACACCCAGTAGGCGATCGCGCGCCAGCTGGGCAGCAGACGGCGCACCGTGGCCCGCTTCGGCAGGCCGCTTGGTTCAAGGACCTCTTCCGCGGCCAGTGGCTGAACCGGCCCACCGGCCTCGGCCGGCTCACCTATAGACCGGTCGCCCGGGGTCTGCACACCCATGCATGGGCATCTGCTGTCAGGCCAGGATCGGTGGTCATCAGCGCCACGCCGACGAGTCTGCGGGTGACCCGCCGTTCGGCTGTGGGACCGGCGGTTGATCCTGGCTCATGTAGCGGTGGTCCAGGTGTTGATCAGGTCGGCGTCGCTGAGCTGCGCTTCCGCGTGGGCCTGGGCGGGAGGTCAAGGAGGATCTCGCCGACGGCCGGACTCGCCGGGGACGACTCGGTCCTGCCGATGCGGGTCCAGTAGGCGGGCAGCTCTTCCTGCAAGACATGGCGGAATGCGGCGCGGGCGTCGGGCAGGGCGATCGGGTGGCCGGCGAGTTCGGCGCATAGGTCGGCCAGCGGCCAGGTGATCAGCGTGCCGTAGCGGGCAAGGTAGTGGCCGACCGAGTGCAGATCGTACTCGTCGGGGTAGTCGAGCAGAGCGTAGCCGATCAACTGGTCGAGGTCGCTGCGGGACAGGCTCATCGTCCGGGTGCCGTCCTTGCGGGGGCTGCCCCCTTGGCTGGCCTTGATGTCCAGCAACAGCCCGTTGACGATCAGGTCGGCGTCGGCGTTGAGATCTTCACTGCCGGCGAACGTCGGCCCGGACTCGCCCGGCTGGCCAGCCAACGCGGGCAGCAGTGATTCGCAGGCCAGGTCTCGCATCGCGATCAGGTCGGCGACCTCGTCGGCTNTGGCCAGCGCTGCCAGATCGCGCGGGCCGGTTCCCTCGGTGAGCTGCGTGAGTCGCGATCCGAGCAGCGCGGCTGGGTTGCGCATGGGTTCGACGAGCAGCGCCAGCGCGTAGCAGAGCCGGGCCATCCACGGGGCGGGACGGTCTCGCCATACCGCTGGGTCGATCGCATGCAGGGTGAGTTGGTCGTCGACTCCGCCTAGTAGACCGTCGCCACTAATGTTTGGGGTATAGGTGGCGGAGTTTGGTGCGGGCGTCGGCGGTGGTGAAGTGCCAGTGGACTTGGCGCTGGTCGGCGTTGACGGCTGTCTGCCAGGCGGCGAGTTCGGTGTTGAGCACGTCGAGGTCGTCGATGCGGCGGTCGAGGCATTGGCGGGTCAGTGCGGCCAGTTCGATCTCGGCGATGTTGAGCCAGGAGCCGTGTTTGGGGGTGTGGTGGATCTCGAGGCGCCCGGCGAGAGCGAACGCGACGGCGGGGTCGAAGGCCTCGTAGAGCGAGGCGATGCCGTGGGTATTGAGGTTGTCCATGACCAGCACCACCCGCTCGGCGTGGGGGTAGTCGATGGTCAGCAGGTGCCGGACCTGGTGGG
>NZ_LJPA01000021.1:0-32509 GCF_001414035.1 Frankia sp. ACN1ag
GAAGAGCTCCGCGCACTGCTCGCTCTCGCCGGCACCCACCCCGACCGCACCGCGATCTCCCACCGGCTCGCGAGGTTCTACACCTGGTGCGCCGACGCCGACGTCCCCGAGCTCGAACGCCTCGCCACCACCGTCAGCACCTGGTGGACCTGCATCGAAACGTTCCTCCACACCACGATCACCAACGCCGCCAGCGAAGGCTACAACCGCGTCGTCAAACTCGACGCCCGCAACGCCTACGGATACCGCAACCCCACCAACCAGCGCCTACGAACACGCTGCNCAACCACCCGTCGAGCCCGCGGATGCCTCAACCCCGCCTAACTTCGAAGAGCCGGCATGGCAGCGGTCATGGCGAGCCGGTCAGACGGCGGCGGCGAGTTTGGTGAACGCGGCGGCCAGCCGCAGCCGCGTGTCGGTGTCGACGGCGAGCTCGTAGTGGCCGCGGCGGATGTTTTGGACCAAGGGCGTGCCCGGTACTGACCGTCTGGACGGACAGCAGCCGTTTCAACCCGTGCATCGGCCGGAGCCGGGCTTTGAGCCGGCCATGATCGGCTTCGATCCGGGTGTTCTCCTGGCGGCGTCGACGTGACAGGCTTCGGGGAGCAGCTCATCGAGGATCCGTGGATAGGCAGGTGCCTTGTCCGTGGCGACCTCGACCGGCCGGCGCCGATGCCACGCTCGGCGAGAAGCTCCTCGACGTCGCGGTACGACAATGCTCACCGCAGGTACCACTGAACCGCCAGCATGATCGCCTCCGACGGGAACCGGAACCCCACGAACTCCGGCACTGGCATTGGCGGACGGACCACACCCCGACCCATTACTCGATCATGACTGATGGGCAGCTGCGCGACGATGGAATCCACGGGTGTAACAGTGCCGGGGAACTCATGCCAAAGAAAAAACAGCTACCCTTGGTAGCTGTTTGATTACTTAGAGTGTCCGAGGGGGGACTTGAACCCCCACGCCCGATAAAGGGCACTAGCACCTCAAGCTAGCGCGTCTGCCATTCCGCCACCCGGACAGGTGGTCGCGGGGTGTCTCACCCGCGCACGTCTGCGATGTTACACGGTCAGAGCAGGTGTCTGTCGCTACCCCCGGCCACCGGCAGATCAAGGCAACGGGGGCGTGGAACACGTGCCTGCAGCGCCCTCGGCCCCGCCCCTCCGGCCCCTCTCCCCCGATGGCGACCATGACGCCGCTCCCTGTCGATCCGGCAGCAGCGGCTCTGCCGGTCATCGTCGCCGCCGAGCCTGGGGCCGACACGGGCGAGGCACGAGGCGCTGCGGGGAGGGTCGCCGGACGGGGAGCGACCGGCGGAGTCCGACGCCCTCGGGACGGCGTCGGTCGATCAGAGTCGGCACACCATCGGGCGGGTTCCTCATGGAGGTGAATGGCACTGGGGGCTCGTCCTCTCGACGCGGGTACAGGTGATCGGCGCGGACAAGCGCGCAGGAGGCGGCCGGGGCCACGAGGCCCGGCCACGGCGCCCGGCTCCGGTCCGGCCTGGCCTTGGTCCACCAAACCCCCCAGGTCAGCACGCATGCGGGCGCACCCGGCCCGCCTGCGCACACGCCTCGCCACCGGCTCGCCGGGTCGTGGCCGCCCGCTGCCCGCCGCGACTCGCGGCACCGAGCGAGCGTCGGCTGGCGGCGGTGGACAGCGACTGGCGGCGACTGTCACACGGACGCAGTAGGCATCCTTTGCCATGTGGCAGTTCGTGCCATATGTTCCGAGATGTCAGTTTTGGCGCATCGAGATCTTCGGGTGGTTCGGGGGATGTCCGAGCAGCAGACGGAAAGTCTGCGGGAACGCAAGAAGCGCCGCACGCGCCAGTCGATCATCGACGTGGCGCACGCCCTCTTCCATGACAACGGCTACGACACGACCACGGTCGAGGCGATCGCGGCGGGCGCCGACGTGTCCGTCCGCACCTTCTTCCGGTACTTCGCGAACAAGGAAGAGGTGGCCCTCGCACCGCTGGACGAGATGGGCGAGCTCACCCTGACGGCCCTGCGCCGGCGTCCGGCCGACGAGCCGCCGCTCACCGCCCTGCGCGCCGCGGTCATCGACGCCTGGACGATCATGAGCCCGGACGGCGAGTCGCTGCGGCACTACACCGATCATCTGCTGCCGATCGGCAACGCCTCCGCGCTCGCCGGGGCGGTTCAGAACCGGATCGTCGCCCTGGGCGACCGGTTCGCGCTGGAGTTCGTCGAGGGCGACGACCCCGACGGCCCGCAGCCGCGACGCACGGACCTCGACGCCTCGCTGGCCGCCTTCGCGTTCCTCGCCGCCGTGCAGGTCGCCGTGCGCGCCTGGTGCGCCTCGGACAGCACCGATCCCGCGGATCTCGCCGCCACCGCCCTGATCTGCCTGGACAGCCTCGTCATCGAAAGGAACCCCGCACACCGTGCCTGACCTCGAGCTTCGCGATGTCGACCGCGCGGATGGAACGCACCCCGCCCCGGACCCCGGGCGCACGGACACCCTGTCCCAGGACGCGGCGGACGGCCTGCGGGAGACGGTCCAGCGGGCCGCCGAGCATCTGCTCTCCCTCCAGGACCCGCACGGATGGTGGAAGTTCGACCTCGAGACCAATCCGACGATGGACGCCGAGGACCTCCTCCTGCGGGAGTACCTCGGCATCCGCACCGTCGAGCAGACCGAGGCCACCGCGAAGCACATCCGCTCCCGGCGACTCGACGACGGCTCCTGGCCGACCTATTTCGGCGGCCCCGGGGAGCTGTCCACCACGGTCGAGTGCTACATCGCCCTGCGGCTCGCCGGTGACCCCGCCGACGACGAGCCGCTACGGCGCAGCGCCGCGTGGATCCGCGAGCGTGGCGGCATCCCGGCGACCAGGGTTTTCACCCGGATCTGGCTGGCGCTGTTCGGCTGGTGGCGCTGGGAGGATCTACCGGTCCTGCCGCCCGAGATCATGTTCCTTCCCCCGCGGGCGCCGCTGAGCATCTACTCGTTCGCCTCCTGGGCCCGCCAGACCATCGTCCCGCTGACGATCGTCTCAGCGTTGCGCCCCCGGCGCCCGGCGCCGTTCGACCTGGCCGAGCTGGGCGCCGACGAGGTCCCCGACGCCCAGTCCCCCGACACCGCCCAGTCCCCCGCCGCCCGGCCCCCCGCCGGCGGGCGGACGCTGCGGGACGCCGTGCGGCGCCTGGGAGCCGACCGGCCGAACACGGCGAAGGTCTTCTTCCGGGGGCTGGACGCGGCACTGCACCGCTACCACCGCCACCCGGTCGGGCCGCTGCGCCGGCACGCCCTGCGCACCGCGGAACGATGGATCATCGCCCGGCAGGAGGCGGACGGCTGCTTCGGCGGGATCCAGCCGCCCGCCGTCTACTCGATCATCGCGCTGCGCCTGCTCGGCTACGACCTCGACCATCCGGTCCTCGCCGCCGCGCTGCGCTCGCTCGACGCCTACACCCTGCACCGCGAGGACGGCTCCCGCATGGTCGAGGCCTCCCAGTCGCCGATCTGGGACACGGCGTTGGCCGTCCTCGCCCTGGCCGACGCGGGCATCGACGCCCCTGCCGACGTCGACATGACGCCCGCGCTGCCCACCCAGCGGGTCGCGACCGGCGCCCCGGGGCAGCCCGCGACGGTTCCGACAGCGCTGGAACGGGCCGCCGACTGGCTGCTCGGCCAGGAGGTCCAGCACCGCAGAGGTGACTGGGCCGTCGCCCACCCGACCGTCGCGCCGGGCGGTTGGGCGTTCGAGTTCGACAACGACACCTACCCCGACACCGACGACACCGCCGAGGTCGTGCTGGCGCTGCACCGACTGAACCGGCTGCGTCGGCTGCGCCACCCGGCGGGCACAAGGGTCGACGCCGCTCTCGAACGGTCCACGACCTGGCTGTTCGCCCTGCAGTCCCGCGATGGCGGATGGGGGGCCTACGACTCCGACAACGCCAGCACCCTCGTCTACCAGATTCCGTTCGCGGACTTCGGTGCCCTGACCGACCCGTCGTCCGCCGACGTCACCGCGCACGTCGTCGAACTGCTCTGCGAGACGGGACGGATCCGCGACCCGCGCACCCTGCGCGGCGTCGACTGGCTGCTGCGCAACCAGGAGGCCGACGGGTCCTGGTACGGCCGCTGGGGCGTCAACTACGTCTACGGCACCGGCTCGGTGCTGCCCGCCCTGCAGGCCGCGGGGCTCCCGCCGACCCACCCGGCGATGCGGGCGGGCGCGCAGTGGCTGCTGTCGCGGCAGAACCCCGACGGCGGCTGGGGCGAGGACATCCGCTCCTACGGCGACCCGGCGTGGTCCGGCCGCGGGATCTCCACCCCCTCGCAGACGGCCTGGGCGATGCTCGGCCTGCTCGCCGCCGACCACGGCGACACCCACGGCAACGCCTCCGCCCACAGCAGCGCCTCCGCCCACGGCAGCGCCTCCGCCCACGCCGACGCCCTGGCCGGCGCGGCCCGCTGGCTCACCGAGCAGCAACGCCCCGACGGCGGCTGGGACGAGGAGATGTTCACCGGCACCGGCTTCCCGGGCTTCTTCTACCTCAACTACCACGGCTACCGGCTGGTGTGGCCCGTCATGGCCCTCGGCCGCTACCTGCACAGCCGCCAGCACCCGTCCGACTGACCTCCCGGACCGCCGGGCGGCCAGCTCCGCACACACCGTCACGTCATCACTAAATGCACACATCTGCTTACCGCCCAGGCGCCCGGGTACGACGAGACCCGATAGCAACGCACTGGTAGGTAGGTGGACAGTCATGCCCCTGGATGTGCAGCCGGATCTCATCGAGATTCTGGACATCGCGGTCGTCGAGGCGACCGTGCGGGATCACCGCATCCGCCGGGCCAACGCGGCCGCCTGCGCCCTGTTCGGCCGGCCCGAGGCCGAGGTCGTCGGCCTGGACTGGGAGAAGATCACCACCCCGGCGGACCATGCCCGCCTCCACGCGCAGATCCGCTTCCGCCAGGCCAGCGGCCGACGCCGGGAACGGATGATGGTCCGCCTGCTGCAGCCGGACGGCGACCTGCGCCACGCCCTGGCCACCATCGTGCTGCGGACCGATCCCGACGGCGAGGAGTACTTCGTCGTCCATCTCCAGGACGTGTCCGAGGAGATCGCCGCCCAGGACCGGCTGCGGCTCATCGTGGAGAACACGCCGGTGTCGATGTTCCTGATCGACCGCGGCGGGCGGGTCCTCGTCAGCGAGGGGACCGTCAGTCCGGAGGCGGCCGCCGGGCTGGCGGAGGCGCGGGCGTCGTCCATCTTCACGTCGTTCGCCTACCTGCCGGAGGCGACGTCACTCATGCGGCGGGCGCTCGACGGGCAGCGCGTCCACCAGGTCATCGAGGCGTTCGGCCGCCGCCTCGACGTGCATCTCGTGCCCATCCCGGGGCCCGGCGGCCGGGTGACCTCCGTCGCCTCCGTGGCCAGCGACGTCACCGACCTGCACCTCGCGCTGGCCAGCGTGCGGGCCCGGTCCGCCGAGCAGGCGGTCGTCGCCGATCTGGGCCGCCGCGCCCTGGAGGCGCGCGAGTCGGCCGAGCTGTGGCAGCGGGCGGTCACGGCGCTGGCGGACCATCTCGGCGCCGACCTGGTGCGGGCCTACGGTATCGACGCGGACGGGAAGCGGGTCGGCCCGCTCGCCCGCGAGGATCGGCGCGAACCGGAGGTCCCGACCGGAACGCAGCGGGATCCGCCGCGCTCCGCCGCCGGCTGGGTGACGGTGCCGGTCGGCCGCCCCGATCGACCGCTGGCAATGATCGAACTGCACCGGGCGCCGCTGGGCGAGCAGGAACGCGAGTTCGTCCATGCGGTCACCGCGGTGCTCGGTTCGGCCGCCCTGCGCTTCCGGATGGAAGCCGAGATCCGCCACCGGTCGCTGCATGACGGGCTCACCGGCCTGCCGAACCGCACCGCACTGCTCGACCGCCTCGGCCGGGCACTGCGCCGAGCCGACCACGACGGACGGCGGGTCGGGGTGCTCTTCGTCGACCTCGACGGCTTCAAGGCGATCAACGACACCCTTGGTCACCAGGCCGGCGACGACCTGCTGCGCACCACGGCCGCCCGGCTGTCCCACGCCGTGCGGCCCGGCGACGTGGCCGGACGCCTCGCCGGCGACGAGTTCGCCGTCCTGTGCGAGGACGTCGACGGCACCGCCGACCTCGAGGCGATCGCCGACCGGGTGGTGACCGCACTCGCGGCACCGGTCCGGCTGTGCGACCGCCCCGTCACGCTGACCGGGAGCGTCGGACTGGCCCTGTCAAACCCGGACCTTGCCGACGCCGAGACCCTGCTGAACGCCGCCGACATCGCCATGTACACGGCGAAGCGCAACGGTCCCGGCCAGCGCCTGGCCTATGCCACCGGGATGCGGACCCCGGTGGCGGCGAGCACGCGTCAGAAGTTGACGCGTGACCAGCTGAAGACGGCCGGGGCCGACGGGTCGATGCTGAGCTTGAGATAGTCGTTCGCCTGGCCGCTGCCATCGACGACGATCCGCGTCACGTTCGGGACCTCAAGGTCCTTCGGTGCCAGCGGATGGATGCCGTAGAGCGGATCCGTGCGGGTGAACGGATGGTCGACCCGGAAGACGTGCGAGTCGCCCTCCAGGAGGAGCACCGGCTTGCCGAAGTGGCCGGCGAGGGTGCCGATCCGCTTCACGATGGCGTCGTAGCCGGTCAGGCCGTCCCCGCCCGCGGCCAGCGCGCTGGTGTCCCACATGTCCGCCTGCAGGAGCAGCGCGACGCCGGCAGCGGGCCCGCGGGGTGGCATCACCGGCGTTATTCGGGCCACGGGGAGTCGAGGATGGTGTCGACGAAGTCGCGGCGGCGGAAGCCGGGCAGGTAGTGCGCGAGGACGTCCGCCTTGACATTGCCGAAGGTGGTGTCCGGCCTGGGCGCGATGCCGTCGGTGAAGGCGCGCAGGATACGACGTTTGAAGTCCGGCCGGGGGTGCAGCTCGGTGATCGCGTCCCGGTCGGCGTCGCTGACGTCGTGGTAGCCGATTCCGAGCACGTCGTACTCCACCCCGGCGGTGAGCAGGGCGACCTCGGGCTCCATGAACTCCGGGATGCCCGGGGTGGTGTGCAGGGCGATGGCCGTCCACACCCGCCGGATGCTGTCCTCGGGCATCCCGTGCCCGTGCAGGAAACGGCGTGCCTCGTCGGCACTGTCCACCTCGAAACGCCGGCCGCTGCGGCGGAACCCCTCGTTGAGACCGAGATCGTGGAACATCGCCGCGACGTAGAGCAGCTCCGGGTCGAAGCTCAGCCCGCGGCGGCGGCCCTGCAGGCCGGCGAAGCAGTAGACCCGCCGCGAGTGGTGGTAGATCAGGTCGTCGGTGGCGTCGCGCACCAGCTCGGTGGCCTGCGCGGCCAGGCTCGTGTCGGGTACGGCAACGCCGGCGAGCGGCACGGTGCTGCTGGTCATGGTGACTCCCCCCGGGTCGATGGCTGACCGTTGTCGGTCGAGCATCGTGGAGGTACCCGGGGCGACGGCCGCAGGAACGGCCCGGGGAGGCGGCCGCAAGGAACGGCCGGGGGACGCGGCCGACGACCGCCGGGACACCAGCGGCGTCAGCCTCTCCCCGCGTCGCCGGGTCAGCTCGCCGGGTCAGCTCGCCGAGTCCGCCAGGACGATGACCGCGCGGCCGAAGATCTTGCCGGCCTCGAGGTCGTCGAACNCCTGCAGGCCGTCGTCGAAGCTGTACCGGCTGAGGTTGGCGGTGATCCGACCGGTCCGGGCCAGCGCCACCAGGTCGTGGAGATCCTGATGGTTCCCGCTGTAGGGGCGGGTGAGCGACGCGCCCCACGGCAGGGAGACCGACGTCTGCGAGGTCTCGAACGAGAAGACCCCGTCGCTGAGGCCCGGCACCCGGATGGCGCCGTAGGGCGCGACGACGGCGCCCGACAGCGCGAGGGTCTGGTTGTTGCCGACCAGATCCAGGACGACGTCGGCACCGTAACCACCGGTGACCGCCAGGACCTTCGCGGCGACCTCGGGATCGTCGGAGCGCAGCGCGTGGTCGACCTTCTCCCGGACGGCGGCGAGCGACGCGTCCCTGATGTCCAGGGCGATGATCTGCGCCGCGGTGAGTTCCCGCAGGAGCGCGACCGCGAACTGCCCAAGGCCGCCGATCCCGATGACCACCGCCGTGGACCCGGGGCCGAGCAGGTCGAGAGTGGCCCTGATGGAGTGGTAGGGCACGAGGCCCGCGTCGGCGAGCACGGCGGCGAAGGCGGGGTCCAGACCATCGGCCGGGACCAGCGCGGAGGCGTTCACGGCAACGTAGTCGGCCATTCCGCCGTTCACGGAGACCCCGGGCGTCGGGGCCGGATGAAGTCGGTTCCCGGTGTTGCGGCAGGCGTTCTCCTGACCGGCGATACACATCCGACACACGCCGCAGGACCAGACCGGATGTACGATCACCTGGGAACCCGGCGAGAAATGCGGGAAACCGTCGGCGATGTCGACGATCTCACCGGCGATTTCATGGCCCAGAATCGTCCCGTCGGGAATCATCTGTTCAGCCGATTTCCGGACGTGGATATCGGTCTGACACACGCCGGCGGCCGCGACCTTGACGAGGGCCTGACCAGCACCGATGATGGGCTTCGGGACCTCGACCTGGCGGACGTCCCGCACCCCGGCAAACTGTATTGCGCGCACGAACTTCTCCCTGAGGTATTTCGGCCGCCATTTCCGACCGGCGCATGAACACCGGAGAAAACGAGCCGATACACTTATTCTGGGCAGCCAGGACGACTGTACGCCTTCGCCGTGTCGGTGCGCGCCGCGGTGATCACCACGGCGGTGTAGCGCATCGGGAAGGCGCCGCCGACCGCGTCGACGGCGGCGCCGAGGCCCGCCAGCAGCCGGGCCAGAGTGGCCGGCGAGAACGCGCTGTGGCCGCCGAAGGTGGGCACCTGATCCAACCACTCGTCCCGGGTGTAGGACTGCTCCCGGTCGAACCGCCACTGCTCCGGCTCGCCGAACGCGCCCGACCGGCGGATCCCGTCGGCGGCCCTGGCGAGCAACGTCGAGTAGCCGTCCGGGCCGGGCATCGCCCGGTGGTAGAGCAACGCGTCGGGCAGCACCCGGCGGTAGACGGCGGAGAAGGCCGCCGCCAGGCCGGCCGGCGGCTGGCCCGCGTTCCAGAACACCGCCAGCCGACCGCCGGGCCGCAGCACCTGCGCGGCCCTGCTCGCTCCCGCGACCGGATCCACCCAGTGCCAGGTCTGTCCCGCGATGACCGTGTCGAAGGTGCGGCCGGCGGGATCCCAGGCTTCGAACGCCGCCACCTCGGCCTCGATCCCGCTGCGCCGCGCCCACTGCGCCATCCGCGCATCCACGTCGACCCCGAGCACCCGGCAGCCGGCCGCGCGGAACTGCCGGGCGGCGATGCCGGTCCCGCAGCCGACGTCGAGGAGATCGGGCCCGGTACCGGCCGCCACGATCCGGCGCACCAGGGCCTCGGGGTAGCGGGGGCGGGTCCGGTCGTAACGATCGGGGTCGGCGCCGAACGACTCCGCCATCGGTCGGTGGCGGTGTGGCTCCTGGTCGGAAGGACGCGCCGACCCAGAAGGTAGAGTGGGCATGCGCCCACTCTAATGGGCGCATGCCCACTCGACAATCGCGCCGAGCCCCGTCACGAGCGGTCCACCCCAAACGGCCCGGCGCATGCAGCCCGCCGCACGCAGCCCGCCGCAAGCAGGAGGATGAGACGATGCCGACCGGAGTGGCCCTGCGCGACGTGCGCGAGCAGCTCTTCGACGCGGCCGAACGCGTCCTGCTGCGCGACGGGCCGAACGCGCTGACGAGTCGAGCGGTCACCACCGAGGCGGGCTGCGCCAAGGGCGTCCTGCACCGGCACTTCGCCGACTTCGACGCCTTCCTCGCCGAACTCGTACGCGACCGCGTCGCCCGAATCATCCGGCAGGGCGCCGACCTGCGCGAACGCGCCGGGACCGGCACCGTCGCCAGCAACCTCACGGCCGCGCTGACGGACCTGTTCGGCTCGCTCGCGCTGGCAGTCGTCGGCCTCGTCACCGCCCGCGACGAGCTGCGCGCCGCCCTGCGCCGGACCGGAACGGCCGGCGTCCCCGTCCTGACGGAGGCCACCGCGATGGTCGCCGCCTACCTCGCCGCCGAGCGCGACCTCGGCCGCCTCACCGCGGACGCCGACACCGACACGCTCGCGCTCATGCTGATCGGCGGCGGCCACCTGTTCTTCGCCGGCCGGGACGGCACTCCCCCGGACCCTGACGCCGTCCGCAAGGTCGTGACCACGGCCATCGCCAGCGCCACCCGCTTCAGTTCTCCGGCTGGGGGGGCAGTCGCTGGAGGATGAACGCGACGCGGGAGTCAGGGTCGGTTCTGGGCAGACTGATCAGGCGGTAGCCGTGGCGGGTGTAAGCCTCGGCCATTGCGTCGTGGGTACGGACGGCCTCGTCGAAATCCTGGGTGCGTTCGCGGTCACGCGTGTAGATCTCGGGCCAGGGCGGCGCGAGAAAGACCCGGCGGTGGTAGCGGAACTTCTGCGCGGCGGCGGTCACATGTGCCGGAATCGGCTGGCCGAGCAGCAGATAGTAGCCGACCACGTCGGGGATGCCCCGGTCGAAGAAAACCGTCCCTGCCTGCCGGGTGGCCTCGCGGTGGGAGCACATATCCCACGACAGCATGAGCTCGGCGAACAGCAAAGAATCCGCCTCGTGGCGGGCCTGACCACCAACGGTGATCTGATCCTGGAGAATACGCCTGCCGGCTTCGGGGATGCAGGGGAACCCTCGCCGCTGGAGCTCGTCGACGAGGGTGGTCTTACCGGCTCCGGGGCCGCCGGTGATGACGACGAAGTCGTCGGATGTACTCACGGTGCTCGGATCTCCTTGGGCGGGTGCATGCGAAGGCGGCGGATCCCCTGGTGTGATGCCTGGGAAACCGCCGCACCAGGGGATGTACCTGGCTGGGTCAGCGCGATGACGCCGTTGCCACGCGGGGCATCGGCCAAGCGGTGAGAATGCTGGACGCGACCACGGCGCCGCGCTGTCCGCGGGCGGTACCGGTCAACCGGCAGAGCGCCTCAGCGGCCTACTGGCCGGCGGGCAGAGTCGCGATGTCATCGGCGACGATCGGGTTTCCACGATCATATCCGGAAGGCCGGTACGCGGGCCCCGGTTCCGCGGCGCACCATGATCGCCGACGGCGAGACAGGATCAGGGCACGTGATGCGGTTCCGCGGAACAGCCTGATCGCCGGTGGCGACGCCGGTGGTCGGCAGCCGATCCGGCCGCCCGTCCAGGGTGTAGGCCTGCTCCCACCAGCGCCGGCCGATTCGATCGATGACGAATCCCGATCGGTGCGATCGCGGATAGGCGTTGGACAGCCCAACAAGTTCCCATCATCCTGACAAACATGTCAGGGAATCTGGGTGGGAACGCGGGCGGGCTGGTTGCAGTGCGCGCACGCCGCCCGGCGCGCATGGCCGCCCCGGCGCGGGTGCTCACCCGCCGGCGGTTCGTCGATTACGGGATCCTCGCGTCCGCCTGCTGTCGCCCCTGCTGATCGGGCCCCCTTCCGCCCCTGCCCGTCCGGCCATCCCTGCCCGTCCGGCCATCCCTGCCCGTCCGGCCATCCCGGTCCGCCCGCCGGCCCCGGCGTCCCCTGCCCGGTCCTGGCCCGCACGTCAGCCACGTCACCGACCTCAACCGCCCCCACCCGGGCGATGTCCGACCGTGCGCTCGGCGCCGGGGCGCAGGCCCGGGCCGGCCGGTCCCGCGAAGCACCTCCGCCCTGACCGGGCCGGCGCCCCGGGCCACTGCGACCCGATCCCCTGGTCGGACCTGTTCCAACGCTCCCTGCGCGCGACAGCGCCTCGATCCCGCACGCGACGGCCTTCCGCGTGCCCGGAAGCGATCAGACGGACGAACCACGACGACGACGACCCGCGGGGACGACCACGCCCCGGCTCCGGCCCGACCTCGTACGACAGCTTCGAAAGGACTGGCGCAATGACCAACCCCGCCGCGATCCCCGAGACCGCGTCCCCGCAGGTCGAGTTCATCAGCCTGTCGCACCTCAACCCGTCGACCGAGCTGAACCCGCTGCCGAGCCGCGGCATCGACCTGCCGTACTTCAAGAAGTACGTGCGTGCCCTCGAGGAGTCCGGCTACGACTACACCCTGCTGCCCTACGGCTCGAACAGCGCCGACTCCTTCGTCCTCGCCTCGGCCGTCGGCCAGCTCACCGAGCGCCTGCGGCCCATCGTCGCGCTGCGGCCGAACACGACGTTCCCGCTGGTGGCGGCGCAGAAGCTCGCGACCCTCGACCAGCTCACCGAGGGCCGCGCCGTCGTCCACCTCATCTCCGGGGGCAACGACGCCGAGCAGGCCCGCCAGGGCGACTACCTGCCCAAGGACCGCCGCTACGCGCGCACGTCGGAGTTCATCGACCTGCTGCGCCGTGCCTGGACCGAGACCAGCCCATTCAGCCACGAGGGCGAGTTCTACAAGTTCGACGAGTTCGGCCCCGGCTTCGCGCCGTACGGCACCACCATCCCGATCTCGATCGGCGGGCAGTCCGACGCCGCGTTCGGCGTCGGCGGCGCCAAGGCGGACATCTTCAGCTTCTGGGGCGAGCCGCTGGCCGACCTGCGCAAGGAGATCGACCGGGTCAACGGCATCGCCGCCGCGGCCGGCCGCACCGACCGTCCGCGCATCTGGGTGACCTTCCGCCCGATCATCGCCCGGACCGACGAGCTGGCCTGGCGCAAGGCGTTCGACTACGCCGCCCGGATCGAACAGACCTTCAACGCCGGGCCGGCCCGCGCCTTCCTCAAGGGCGCCCCGCAGAACGTCGGCTCGCAGCGCGCCCTCGCGTTCGCCGCGAAGTCCGAGGTCTACGACCGCGCGCTGTGGACCCGCACCGCGGCCGCGACCGGCGGGCTGGGCGCGTCGACCGCGCTGGTGGGCAGCCCGGAGACCGTCGCCGCCGCGATCCTCGACTACGTCGACCAGGGCGCGAGCCTGGTGTCGATCCGCGGCTACGACACCCTCGCGGACGCCGTCGACTACGGCCGCCACGTCCTGCCGCTGGTCCGCCAGGAGATCGCGCACCGGGCGGCCACCGGGCAGCGCGGCGCCCTCCAGGACGCCCACCCCGGCGCCCTCGCCCCCGGCTTCGACGCTGCCGCCCTCGCCGGCGCCCACTGAGGCGACGGGCACGCGACGAGCAGGCGACGAGCAGGCAGCGACGGACGGGCAGGCGATGACCGACCGGCAGGCGATGACGGTGAGGAAAGTGGTTCGACGATGACGGCGGCGGTGGCGGTCGTCCGCGGACGGGTCGACCGCCACCGCGGCCCGGCCCGGGAGCACGGGTGACGCGGGGACGCGACGGGCGGGAGCGGGTCCGAGGCGGGGCCGGGACGTTCTGGGTGGGGCTGCGCACGATGCTGGACGGCTCCGTCGCGCATCCGAGGGCGGCCGTGGTCGGCGCCGTCACCGGCGTCGTCAACGGGGTCACCATGATCTTCTCCGCGGCGGCGATCGGCTGGGCGACGGACCATCTGATCGTCCCCGCCTTTGCCGGCGGCCACGTCGGCCGCGCCACCTGGTGGATGGCCGCGGGCGCGATCCTCGGCGTGTCCACCGTGCGCTGGACGACGATCCTCGTGCGGGGCATCGCCACCGGCCACGTCCAGTACGGCTCGCAGGCCCGCATCCGCCGCGCCGTCGTCCGCCGCTACCTCGAGCTGGATCTGTCGTGGCACCGCCGGCACGCGCCCGGCCGCCTGCTGTCGACCGCCGTGTCCGACGTGGACGCCCTGTGGTCACCGATGGTCGTCTGGTATTTCGCGCTCGGCATGGTCGTCATGCTGGTCGTCGCGATCGGCCAGATGTTCCGTCACGACCTGGCGCTCGGGCTTGTCGGCGTCGCCCTCGTCGGGTCCGTCCTCGGTCTGAACCTGCTGTACCAGCGCCTGCTCGCCGCCCGCGCCCGGGCCGTGCAGGACAGCCGCGGCGAGTTCGCCACCCTCGCCCTGGAGAGCATCGAGGGCGCCCAGGTCGTGCGGACGCTGGGCCTCGCCGACCGCGAACGCGCCCGCGTCGGCGCCGCCGCGGATCGGCTGCGCCGCGCCACCACCTCGATGGGCGCCGTCAGCTCACTGTTCGACCCGATCCTGGAGCTGCTGCCGACCGGCGCGATCCTCGCCGTCCTCGTCGTCGGATCCCGGCGGGTCGCAAGCGGCGACCTCAGCGTCGGCGTGCTCGTCGAGATCGTCTACCTGCTGCTCACCATCTCCATCCCGCTCGCCGTCATCAGCCGCTTCCTGGGCATGCTGCCCCTGTCGGCGGCCGGACGGTCCCGGATCGCCGCTGTCCTCGGCTCCACCGAGACCACCGACTACGGGACCCGTGCCCTGCCCAGTGCGGGCCCGCTGGGGCTGGCCGCGCGGGGTGTCGGGCACGTCCAAGGCGGGCGGCACCTGCTTGCGGACATCGATCTGGAGATCTCCCCCGGCGAGATCGTCGCGCTGGTGGGTGCGACCGGCGCGGGCAAGTCGACCCTGCTGGACCTGCTCGGTCGGCTCGTCGACCCGGCCGAGGGGGTTGTCGAGATCGGCGGGATCCGCGCTCCCGAGCTCGCCCACGGGCAGATCCGCGCGCACCTCGCCGTGGTGTCGCAGACCCCGTGGATGGCCGGCGACAGCATCCGCGCGAACCTGCACCTCGACGGCCACCCCCGCGAGCGTCGCCCCTACTCCGATGCCGAGCTCTGGCGGGCACTCGGCGCCGCCGGGGCCGACACGCTGGTGCGCGACCTGCCCAACGGGTTGGACACCCGGGTCGGCGAGCGCGGCACCCGACTGTCCGGCGGCCAGCGTCAGCGCCTGTGCCTGGCCCGCGCCCTGCTGCGCGCGCCGCGCGCCATCCTGCTCGACGACGCCACCTCCGCCCTCGACCCGGCCGTGGAACGCGAGGTGCTCGCCGCCGTGGCGGGCCTGCGCGGGCACACCACCGTGCTCATCGTCGGCGGACGCCCCAGCTCGGTGCTGGTCGCCGACCGGGTCGCCTTCCTGCGCGCGGGCCGGCTCGTCGCCGTGGGGACCCACGCCGAGCTGCTCGACGCCGAGCCCGACTACCGGCGGATCCTGCAGGCCTACGGAACGGCGGAGGCGATCCATGGCTGACCGCGGCCGCGACGGCCGGCAGCCCACCGAGCCTGAACCCACCGAGCCTGAACCCGCCGAGCCTGAGCCCGCCGAGCCTGGGCTCGCCGACCTGGGCTCGGTCGGGGCGCGCGAGCTCGCCCGCCTGGTCCGGTCGACCACCCCCGTGGTGACGGCCGGCCTGCCGCTGACCCTGCTGCTGGCGGTCGTCGCCGGCGCCGGGCGCATCGTGACCGCGTTGACCGTCCAGTACGCCCTCGACCACGGCCTGCTCAGCCCGGACCGCGGCGCGACCGACGTCGTCGCGCACGCCGTGCTCGTCGGCGCGGCGGCCACCGTCGCGGCGATCCTCGCCTCCTGGTGGCTCAACCAGCGGCTCTACCGGCGCACGGAGGCCGCCCTCGCCGAGCTGCGCACGGGCGGCATCGCCCGCATCCACGAGATCGCCCCGGAGACGTTCGCGGGACTCTCCGGTGCCGATCTCGTCACCCGCCTGACCAGCGACTCCGAGGCGGTCACGACCTTCGTCCAGAACGGCGGCGTCCTGCTGCTCGTCAACGTCACCCAGATGATCATCGCTGGGGCCCTCGTGGCGCTCTACTCCTGGCAGCTCGCACTGCCCGTGCTGGGCCTGGCGGCATTGCTGTTCGTCGGCATGCGTCGCCTGCAGATGCTCGTCGCCCGTCGCTACGCCGCCGTGCGCACGAGCGTCTCGGCCCTGCAGTCCACCGTCGGCGAGGCCGTCAGCGGCATCGGGGTCATCCGCTCGACAGGCACCGAGGAGCGGACCCGGCTCGGCCTCGACCGGGCCGTCGAGGCCACCGCGGCGGCCCAGCGCCGCACCCTCGTGCCGCTGCACATCAACACCGCCCTCGGCGAGGTCGCCATCTCGGTCATGACCGTGTTCGTCGTCGTCGCCGGGACCCGCTGGTCGACCGCGCACACCCGGTGGGAACCGGCGCTGCACCTGTCCGCGGGCGAGCTGGTCGCCATGCTCCTGCTCGTCACCTTCTTCGTCCGCCCCCTGCAGGCCCTCGTGCAGAACCTGGGGGAGATCCAGAACGCGGTCGTGGGCTGGCGGCGCGCGCTGGAGATTTTCGCGACGCCGTCGGGCGTGGTCGACGGCGCCGACGCCCGCGAGCTGCCCGCCGGGCCGATCGGGGTCGAGCTGGCCGACGTCGCCGCCGCCTACGGGACGGGCCCGCTGGTCGTGGAGCACCTGACGGTCGCCATCTCCCCCGGCGAGCACGTCGCCGTGGTCGGCGAGACCGGCTCCGGCAAGAGCACCCTCGCCAAGCTGCTGACCCGCCAGATCTCGGCGAGCCGCGGCCTCGTCCTGCTCGGCGGCGTCCCCGTCGGCCGGGTGTCGGAGGCGTCGTTCCAGCGTCGCGTCGCCATCGTCCCGCAGGACCCGTTCCTGTTCGACGCCACCATCGCCGAGAACATCGGCGTCGGGGTGCGCGGCGACTCCGGCGTGCTCGGCGACTCCGGCGTGCTCGACGAGATCGTCTCCTCGCTCGGCCTGCGCCCGTGGCTCGACACGCTGCCGGACGGCCTCGACACCCGCGTCGGGGTCCGGGGGGAGCGCCTGTCGGCCGGTGAGCGCCAGCTCGTCGCCCTCGCCCGCACCGCGCTGGTCGACCCCGACCTGCTCGTGCTCGACGAGGCGACCAGCGGCGTGGACCCCGCCACCGACGTCCGGATCCAGCGCGCGCTCGCCGTGCTCACGGTCGGGCGCACCACCGTCTCGATCGCCCACCGGATGGTGACGGCCGAACACGCCGACCGCGTCCTCGTCCTCGACCGCGGGCGCCTGGTCCAGAGCGGACGCCACGCCGACCTCGTCGCCGTCCCCGGCCGCTACGCCGAGCTGCACGCCGCCTGGGTCGGGCACGTCGAGCACACCGCCGCCGGCGCCGAACCCCACGAGACCGTTTCCTGGCAGAAGGAGAGCACCCCGTGACAGCCCCCGCGACCGTCACCGCCGCCGTCGACACGGCAGGCACGCCCACGCCACCCCGGCCACGCCGGCTCCGGCTCGGCTTCAACGCGCGGATCGCCTTCCCGACCGGGCAGGCCGGCGCCGCCCTGCGCGACGGCATCGAGCTGTTCCGCGTCGCCGAGCAGCTCGGCTACGACGCCGGCTGGGTCTACCAGCGCCACTTCGACAACTACCTCGCCGCTCCGATGGTGTTCCACGCCGCCGTCGCGCAGCACACCGAGCGCATCGGCCTCGGCACGGCCATCATCGGCGTCCGCTACGAGGATCCCGTGCTGCTGGCCGAGGCCGCCGGCACGGCCGACCTGCTCAGCGCGGGACGGCTACAGCTCGGCCTCGGGACCGGCCAGGGCGGCTTCGACGCCGTCTTCGGCCAGGCGCCGAACGACGGTCGCGCGCAGTCCCAGGACCGGCTCGCGGCGTTCCTGCGCGCCGTGCGCGGCGAGCGGATCGGCGAGATCACCGACCCCGAGGGGCTGCTCCCCGTGGGCACCGAGCTGTTCGTCCGCCCGACGAGCCCGACCCTGCCCGAGCGCATCTGGTACGGCGGCGGTTCGGTCGCCTCCGCCGAGCGGGTCGGCCGCCAGGGGCTGCGGCTGCTGCTGAGCACCATCCTCAGCGGGCAGATCGACGACTACGGCGCGGAGCTCGCTCGGGCCATCGAGGCCTACCGCGGCGCCCACCCCGGGACGTCGCCGTCGCGCGTCGCCGTCGCGCGCTCGGTGCTGCCCGCCACCACCCCCGAGCTCGCCCGCGTCTACGCGGCCTACGACGCCGAGCGGCGCACCCAGGGGCCCGCCGCCTCCCGGCCGGCGGGGGCATTGGCCCCCGTCGCGGCCCCCACCTCCCGGTTCACGATGAGCCCGGTGCACCACGGCGACCCCGCCGCCGTCGTCGACGAGCTGCTCGCGGATCCGAGCGTCCCGCTCGCCGACGAGCTCATCGCGTTCCTGCCGCCCGCGTTCGGGCTGCGGGAGAACCTGCGGCTGCTCGAGGATCTCGCCGAAACCGTCGCCCCCCACCTCGGCTGGACCCCGGCCNCCCCCGCCACGGCCGGCTGACCATCGTCGGCAAGACCGGGAGCCTGCCGCGGCTCGCCGGGTGGTTCGAGGACTGGCCGCTGCCGCGGGAGCCGTTCGACGTGGTACTCGCCGCGACCGCGTTTCACTGGATCGACCCGGCCGTGCGGGTCGAGAAGGCGGCGGCGGCGCTGTGTCCCGGCGGCGCGCTGGCCACCGTCGCGACCAACCACATAGCCGGTGGCACCGAGCGGTTCTTCGTCGAGGTGCAGAACTGCTACGAGCGCTTCGATCCGACGACCCCGTCGAATCTCCGGCTGCGGACCGCCGACGAGATCGCCGAGGACGACGAGGACGACGAGGACGACGAGGAGATCATTCGGTCCGGCCGTTTCGACGAGGCCGTCTTCCTTCGTTACGAGTGGGAGCTGTCCTGCACGGGCGCGGAGTACCTCGACGTCCTGCGCACCTATTCGGGACATCGCGCCCTGGAACCCGCCGCCCGACGCGGGCTGCTGCGCTGTATCGCCGACCTGATCGAGCGTGACTATCGGGGCAGCATCACCAAGCGCTATCTCACGGAGTTGCGGGTGGCGCGCCGCCGGAAGTGACCCCGCGCGGCAGCCGGACGAGCGGAGGATCGCAGGATCGGCCGCCGGGCGGAGGTCTGCGGGCTGCTCGCTCAGCCGAGGACGACGACGCGCCGCGGATGCAGCACGGCGGTGGTCCGCTCGGAGTCCAGGACGCTGAACCGGGCGAAGTCGACGCTGTACCGGTCGGTGATGCGGTGCAGGACGGTCTTGTCCGGGTCGGGCACGAGCTCGACGTCGGCGCGGATCTCCAGGGTGCGTCCCGAGTTGGCGGGGTCGACCAGGAACAGGGTGGCCACCGGGTTCCGGCGCAGGTTCACCAGCTTCCGCCGGGTACTGATCATCGATACCTTGACCGTGGGTCCGTCGGGCAGATACCAGACCGCGGTCGCCTGCGGCCGGCCGTCGGCGCCGATCGTGACGAAGACGGCGGTCAGGGGAGAGTCGAGCAGGTCGCGGTGGGAGGCCGGAAACTCGGCCGTCTCGGGTGTGCTCACCCCTGTATGCCTACCCGCTCGGCCCACCACGTCGGACGGCGGGTCCCGGCCAGCGGGGTCCCTCGGCGGGTTCCTCGGGACTCCGCTCCCCAGATCCGGCGCAGCCCTCGCGCGGGGCTTCCCTCCCCGACGTTCCCGGCGACGCGCCGCCGGCCGATCGGCGGCCATCCGGCCGGCACGCGACCGCCGGGCGGGACGATGCCACATTCAGGCGCGCTCCACACAATATTTATCGGGCATAGGTCTGCCGTATGCACCCATAGTGAATGACCCGGGCGGCCGGCGAACTCGGTCGAATCCGGTCGGCACCGCGCGCGAGGCCGCGGAGATGCACGGTTTGCCAGGCACCTGCGACCCCACTAAGCTGCCATCAAAGCCCCAATAGCGGGCACCCGGACAAGGAATGAGGCGACCTTGATGGCGCGCGAGGTAATTTCACTCATAAATGTGTGGTGCGACAACGTCGGCCGCCACGCCCAGGACAGGGTCGCCGCGACACAGACGGCGGCTCTGGCGTATGACGGAAGGCTCGTCCGGCTGGACCTGTGCGACGAATGCCGCGACGAGGTGGCGTCCGTGCTCGGCGAATACGCGGAATACGGTGAGACGGTCGACGTCGCCCGTAACACCAAGATCGACACGGCGTGGACGGCGGTGGAGCAGAACGACGCCATCACCGCCACGGAGGCCACGGGCGAGGGCCGCCGTCCAACGCCCGTCCGCACGAAGGCCCGTCGCCCCCACCAGAGCACAACCGTCAGCGAGGTCCGCGCATGGCTGCGAGACCACGCCGACGAGCACGGGCTGACCGTGCCGGAACGGGGGCCGCGGCTGTCCAGCGAGCTCAAGGCCGCCTACGACCGGGGGCACGGCTGGGACCAGATCGACGGAGCCTGGCGCCCGGCGCCGCCCGCGGCCGACACAGAGGCTGCGGCTGGTAGGGAAACCGCGGGCACCGAGCACCCCGGCCGGGACTGACCGGCGGTGGTTTCTCCGCCCGGTCTGCCCGCGGCACCCCTGTTCCGCCCTGGACCGGCCGCTACGAGGCGGTCACGATGTCGCCACGCAGCGGGCCGAGAACCGCGGCGATCTTGCCTGCGGCCTCGGCCGGGACGCCGGCGCTGGCGAAGGCCGCGAGCAGGTGGGCCACCACACCGTCGAACTGGGCGTCGGCGACCCCGAGGGAGGCGTGGACCTGGGACATCGCGTCGCCCTGGTAGATCTCGGGACCGCCGAGCGCCGCGCCGATGAACTCCCGCTGGCTCGCCTTGAGGCTGGCCAGGTCCCGGCCCTCGAAGAACCGGACGAGGTCCGGGTCGGCCAGCACCCGGACGTAGAACTCGTCAACCGCGGCCTTCACGGCCTTCGCGCCACCAATATCCTGGTAGATACTCATCAGAGATCTCCCTTTCGCAGGAGTGGCCCGATCCGAGATCGGTGACCACGATTTGCCGCATGGCTGCGCCGCTTACTATCCGACGGGTTCACTGAACCCCAGGAGAATCCCTCGACCCCAGGGCCGGATGGTCACGCGGCGAAGAAGGACGGCAGGCCGAAACGGGTCGCCCGGCTCCTTCCGCCGGTTCGTCGGGACACGCTTCCCCCGCTGGTTACTGCAGGGAACCCCGTCACTGGGCGAACAGGGTGCCGGCGTCGTAGACGAGGAGACCGTCGTCGCGCCGGCGCACGCCGGCGGTCGGGCGGTGCGGGTCGAGGCGGCCGTCGTGGTGCAGGTGGGACACCTGGCCGCAGCGGGCGAGCGTGACGAAGTCGGCGATCATCCGGCGGTGGCAACGCCACCATAGCGTCTCCGCGCACATCACCGCCGTGCGGATCGTCGCCGCCTCGGCGAGCAGCTCATCGACCGCCCCGCCGAATGCGGCCGAGCGCATCCAGGCCGCGTAGCCGGCGAACGACCGGTTCACCAGCGCGACATCCGGGGAGTCCGCCGGGGCCCGGCGCCGGCCGCCCAGGCGTGGCTCCCAGCGGTACCGCACCCCGGCCGCGGGCAGCCACCGCTCGATGTTGCCCCGCGCCACCTGCGGGTTGTGCCGGCTCCCCGGCGCCGACCGCACATCCACCAGCAGCGCGACGCCCGCCTCGCGCAGAAGCCCGGCCAGCCGGTCCGCGGCCAGCGTGCCATGGCCGACGGAGAGCAGCACCGGCACCGGATCCACCCTCCCGGTGTACCCGCCAGGGCGGGGCCTCCGGACGTCGGGATAGCGGATGATGGCGTCGACGCCCCGTCGGTGCGAGCCGGGCATGCCGACAGGGGGCAGGCGGGCCCGTCGACGACGAGAGGTGCAGAAGAACATGGTTGAACGGATGTCGCCAGCGGACGCAGCGGGGTCGGGGGCCTTATCCCCCGTCGGGTTCGTCGGGGCCGGTTCCATGGGGGCACCGATGATCGAACGCCTGCTCGCGGCCGGCGTGCCTGTGCACCTGTATGCCCGCCGGGCCGAGGTCCGGGCCAGGTTCGCCGGGCTGGGCGCGGTCGTCGAGCCCTCGCTGGCCGCGGTGGCCGCCGCGGCCGAGGTGCTGATCGTGTGCCCCTTCTCCGCGATCCAGCTCGCCGAGATCGTCGGCGGGCCGGACGGTCTGCTCGCCCACGCCACGCCCGGCTCCGTCGTCGTACAGCACGCCACCGTGCCGACCGCGGCCATCCGACAGCTCGCCGCGGACGCGGCCACGCGCGACGTCACCGTGCTCGACGCCCCGATCAGCGGAACGTCCGCGACCATCCTCGCCGGCCGGCTCACCGTGCTGATCGGCGGGACCGCCGCGGCGGCCGACCGCGTCGAGCCGCTGCTGGCCGCCTACGCCTCGACGATCGTGCGGACCGGCGAGGTCGGCTCCGCCACCACCGTCAAGCTCATCAACAACCTGACCTTCGCGGCGCACGCCCAGACCGCGGCCGCCGCCGTCCAGCTCGGCGAGAAGCTCGGCATCCGCAGCGGCGACCTGCTCACCGCCATCACCGCCTGCAGTGCCGACAGCGCGGTGTTCCGTCACCTGCAGGCCATCGGGGGCGTCGAGGAGTTCCTCGCCATGGCCGGCCCGTACCTGCGCAAGGACGTGGCCGCGGTGGAGGAGGTCACCGCCGCGCTCGGCCTCGACACCGGCATCCTCGGCGAGGTCGTGCAGTCCGGCCCCCTGCCGCTGACCGCCTCCCGCCTGTAGGCCGACCGGCCGACCGGCGGCCATCCTGCGATGGCGCTCAGGCCGGGTGGAAGGTCACCGCGACGGGGCGGGCGCCGCGGGGGTCGTCCGTGCGGCGGGCGAGGTCACGGTCGAAGACCCGCCCGACGGAGTTGCCGGCCAGATCCTCCAGGACCGGGTCGACGACGAGGCGGTGCGGGCCGGGCGCCCAGCCGTGCCGCGGGGCCAGCCGCCACGACCGCTCCTCGGCGCCGACGTCCGCGACGCCGTCGACGGGCCGGCCCTCGGGCCCGACGACGCGCAGGCAGCGGGCGACCAGGCCGTGGTCGAGCGGGCGGCCGAACCCGACCTGAAGCGGTGCGGTGGTGCCGATGGGCGGGACGCGCAGGGTCCAGGCGTGCGGGTCGACGTGGCGGCGTTCGTCGTCGCCGACCTGGTAGCGCCGCTCGACCCCGGCCCGCAGCCGGCGGCCGCGGGCGTCGCGGAACCCGTCGTCGACCACCAGCCGGAACGGTGCGCCGGACCGCAGCGGGTAGCCAGCCTCGCGGTGCGGGGCGAGACCCCGCTTGATCCGCGCCGGGTCGAGCAGGACGGTGAGCCGGCGCCGGCCGGCGTCCCACAGCTCCTGCTCGGTTGCCAACAGCGCCCCGGCCAGGACGTCGCCGTCATCGTCGACGAGCCGCACGTGGCCCGCCGCCTGGCCCTCGCTCATCGGCGCGCTGAACCAGAGGTAGCCGCGCAGCAGGTTACGTGGCACCGTCGCCGCGCTCGGGTGGATCGCGAGCACCTCGGTGGTGGCCGCGTCGTCGGCGCCGGCGCGGGTCAGCTCGGCCACGACGGCGCCGTCGACGGTGACGACGTACGCGGTGCCGTCGAGGAAGGGGAACCGCGGCAGGAAGCAGGTGTCGGGGCCGTCGCGCAGCAGCCGCCCGGCCGTCGGCGGGGCGGTGCCGAGCGCCACGGCGGTGGCTGGGTGGATCCGCACCTGCGCAGCCGGCCCCGTCAGTCCGGCCAGTCCGGCCAGCCGGATGCAGTCCGCCCCGCCGTGCCGCGACCACGACACGGCGACCCCGCCACGGTCGACCACCCCGGTCTACAGAGAGGCGGACTTCAGCGAGCGCAGGTGCCGGCGCCCGTCGGGGTCGGTCTGCAGGGCCAGCACGTGCTCGCCGTCGAGGTTCGCGAGCCTGGTGATGCCCTGCAGATCCGCGGTCTCCCGCGGCACCCCGACCGGCTCGGTGGGCTCGGTCAGCGGGGCCTGGGCGTCGATGTCGCGGCGAGCGATCTTGATCAGGCCGTGCGAGGTGTTCGCGACGAGCAGGTACTCCTCGCCGCCCTGGACGAAGGAGACCATGTCCAGCGGCTGGTTCATCGCGCCGAGCTCGGCGACGGNGCGCCCGACCACCTTGGTGCCCGGGGCCAGCTCGGCCAGCGGGAAGTGCACGACCGGCGTGCAGGTGTAGCTGGCGAGGATGGCGCGGCCGCCGTCGAAGGGCACGAACGTGCGGATCGGCGCCGCCGTCTCCCACTTCCCGTGCGAGACGTGGAAGATCTCCAGATTGTTGCCCGCCGCATCGGCACCGTCCGTGAACGGGAACGGGATCCGCCTCAGCTTGGAGGAGAACTCCTCGTTGGACAGGCCGGCGACCAGCAGCGCCCCGTCCACATACGCGATGTCGGTGACCGTCGCGGTGCGGATCGGGCGGCGCAGGATGCGGATCGTGCGGGAGCCGACCGTGATCTGTTCGCCCTCGTCGCCGAGGGGCAGGATGACGTCGACGCGCTCGTCGTCGGGGGCCGGGGCGTCGGCGATCGTCACCGACGCGACCGGAACGTCGGTGAGCGGCACGTCGCTGATCGAGGCGTCCGCCCGGTCGATGCGCACCAGCACCGCCTGAGCCTGCTCGCCGTGGCCGCGCTGGACCGACAGATAGATGTTGCCCGAGTCGGGGTGGACGGCGAGGTCGCGGATGGAGATGTCGGCCGCGTCGCCGCCCAGCAGAGAGCCGACCCGCGCGTCGACGTCGGTCAGGTCGAACGGTCCCGACCCGGCCGTGCGGCCGCCCGGGTCGGCGACGTCGACCGCGTAAACGGTCGCCGCCGCGTTGTCGGCGAGGAACAGGATCCCCGCCGGGCCGAAGGTGATCGGGCCCGCCGAGCCGAGCTCCGCCCGGCCGACCCGCAGTCCGTATTCGGTCACGTTGATCTCCTCGATCTCGTCGGGTCGGGATGGGACGCCGGCGCCACCTTCACAACCTTGTCCACCGGCGAACTGTTCCATCGACGTCGTGCTACGGGCGTACTGCGAGCGTGCTACGGGCGTCAGGCGGCGGTCAGCAGGCGTCGTAGCCAGTTCAGCCGGGCGGCGGCGCACTCCTGGGAGATCCGTGCCTGCGGCGCGAACAGGGTGAAGCCGTGGAAGCCGCCGGGCCAGACATGCAGCTCCGTCTGCACCCCGGCCCGCAGCAGACGGGTGGCGTAGTCGATGTCCTCGTCGCGGAACGTCTCGGCGGAGCCGACGTCGACGAACGCCGGCGGCAGGCCGGCCAGGTCGTCGGCCCGCGCCGGCGCCGCGTAGGGGGAGACGTCCGGTCCGCCGACGCCGTCGCCGAGCAGGGCCGCCCAGCCCGTCCGGTTCGACGTGCCGTCCCAGACCCCGAGCCCGGCCATCTGCACGGTGGACGGCGTGCCACCGCGGTCGTCGAGCATCGGGCACATCAGGAGCTGGCCGGCCAGCGCCGGGCCGCCGCGGTCGCGAGCGAGCAGCGCCGTCGCCGCCGCGAGGCCGCCGCCGGCGCTGGTACCGGCGAGGACGACCCGCCCGGAGGCCACGCCCAGCTCGCCGGCATGCGCGGCCGTCCACAGCAGGCCCGCGTAGCAGTCCTCGACCGGCGCCGGGTGCGGGTGCTCCGGGGCCAGCCGGTACTCGACCGAGACGACGACGAGGTGCAGGGCCTCGGCCCAGTCGAGGATCTCCGCCACGCCGGCGCGGTTGTCGCCCAGGATCATGCCGCCGCCGTGCAGGTGGTAGACGACCGCCGCCGGCGTCGCAGTCGCCGTCGGCCGGCAGACGAGCAGGCCGACCTGGGGCGCACCGGCCGGGCCGGGCACGGACAGCTCCTCCACCGTGAACGCTCCGCCGCGGCGGAGCTCCTCGTCGGGAACGGACGGCGCCGAGGCGGCCCGTAACCTCGGCAGCATCTCGGGGGTGATCGACGGGGTGAGGAACCTCGCGAGCGGCTCGAGGGCCGCCGCCAGCTCCGGGTCGAACGGCGGCGGCGGGCCGACAGCGGTGCCAGGGGTGGCAGTGCTGGCAGTGCTGGCAGGGGTGGCAGGGGTGGCAGCGGCAGGTGACGATAGCGGCGGGTTGCTGACGGTCATCTGCTCTCCTGCTCACCGGATGGCCGGATGGGATGCCGGCAGCCGAGCCGGCGGCAACGGGCGGTCAGGACCACCGTACGCAGCAGGCGCGGCAGGCGCGGCACTTCTCATCGCCGAACGGCCGGCCGGAGCCCGGCCCTCACAGGCAGGGGCCGGATGCGGCCGTGGAGTCCGCGAGCCGGGTGAGCAACGCGCGCAGCAGGCGCTGCTCGTCCAGGCTGAACGCGGCGAGCAGCCGGGCCTCGGCCTCGTCGCGGGCCGCGGCGATGCGCGCCTGCAGCCGCCGCCCCGCCGCGGTGACCTCGGGGATGCGGGCGCGCCGATCGCGCGGGTCGAGGCGGCGAACGACGAGCTCGTCGCCTTCGAGCCGATCCAGCAGCGACGTCAGCGTGGTCTTGTCGACGCCGAGCTCCCGGCCGAGCTGGAGCTGGGTGCGGCCGCTCTCGACGCCGAGCGCGGTCAGCACGATCCAGTCGCGCACGCCGGCGAGGCCGTGCCCGCGGGCGACCGTGTCGAGCTCTCCCCGCATACGCGCGGCCGCCCGGTTCAGCAACCAGGTGAGGTCCGCGGGCTGCGACTCGGCGAGCTGGGACCCGGCGAGCTGGGACCCGGCGGCCCGGTCCACACCAGGCTTCGCCGACGGCTCCACCAGCAGCTTCGCGGAGGGAGACGACGGTGCGGACACAGGTGCGATCCTAACGGATACCGTCCAGGGTCGGATGTTCCCATCTCGGATGTTCCGATCTCGGAACATCCGCTACAGTGGCCCGCGGCTCCCCACGCCGCATCCCTTCCTACGACGCACCGTTCTCCACGACGCACCGTTCTCCACGACGCACCGTTCTCCACGACGCACCGTTCTCCACGACGCACCGTTCTCCACGACGCACCGATTTCCACGACCGCAAGGAGAAGGCATATGCCGACCATCGCCATCGTCGGGGCCGGGCCCGGGCTCGGGCTGTCCATCGCGCGCCGCTTCGGCCGGGAGGGCTTCGCCGTCGCGCTGCTGTCCCGCAACCAGGCGACGCTCGACGACCTCGCCGGCCAGCTCACCCGGGACGGCATCACGGCGGCCGGGTTCGCCGCCGATGTCCTCGACCGGCCGTCCCTCGTCGACGCGCTCACCCGCGTCGAGGCGCAGCTCGGCCCGATCGACGTGCTGGAGTACTCCCCCGCGCCGNCCGGGCGGCAGAACGCCCTGAACCCGATCGTCGAGGCGCTCGACGTGACGGTGGAGAGCATCCAGCCGGAGATCGAGTACTACGTGTACGGGGCGGTCACCGCGATCCAGCACGTGCTGCCCGGCATGCTCGAACGCGGCACCGGAACGCTGCTGGTCACCACCGGGGCGTCGTCCGCGCTGGTCTTCCCCCGGATGGGCAACATCGGCATCGCGACCGCCGCGCTGCGCAACTGGGTGTTGGCGCTCAACGCCTCCCTCGCCGACAAGGGCGTGTACGCCGCCCACGTGCCGCTCGCGACCTTCATCGGCCGCGGCGGCCCCGAGACCCAGCCGGACACGATCGCCGAGATCTACTGGGAGCTGTACACCAAGCGCGACCAGGCCGAACGGCTCTACTCGACCCTCTGAACCCTGTCCTCCGAGCTCAGCCGAGGGTCCAGCCCGGGCAGTCGACGTAGCGCTCGCCCTTGTCGATGAGGTGCGACGCGGACAGACGTCCGATGACCGGCCGACCGCGAAAGAAACCCACCCGCCGCTGTGCCGCATCGGCGACCACGGGACGCGCCGCGCAGGCGAACTGGACTCGCTGGCGGTCCACGGCCCATGCCGCAGCCGGCCGCATCAGGCACGTGTCGCGAAGGCGACCGTCAACCCATCGTCGTTGACGATGGTGCCAGCGCAGCGGCCAGGCGCAGGTGCGCGGCGCCCTCCGGTCCGCCGGCGCTCTGGCGCTGCAGTGTGCGGCCCAGCAGCTGGTGGACGTAGGGATCGTCGGGAGTTTCGTCGACCAGCGCCTCCAGCAGGTGTCGGGCCCGGCCGAGCTGCGCGGAGGCATAGCAGGCGCGGGCGGCGAGCAGACGTACCCCACGGTCGTCGCCGTGCTCGGCCAGCAGCGGGCCGAGCAGCGTGAGCGCGCCGAGCGGATCACGCAGCTCCAGCAACGACTCGGCGTGGCGGTAGCGGCGGACCTCCGCCGGCGTTTCCCGTGCCGGCTCCGCCGCCCGACCGGCGCGCCGCAGGAACTCCGCGATCACCTGGGGAAGCTGCGCCCCGGCCATCGCCCGCTCCCCCACGAGGATCGTCGGAGATGTCGTCACGCCCCGCGCCCTGCCCTCCAGCAGCAGATCCCGGACGGCGTCCCGGCCCGCGTCGCCGGCGAGCAGGCCGGCACCGGCCGGAAAGCCGCTGGCGGCCGCAAGAGCCCCCAGGACCGCGCGGTCGCTGATGTCGGCGGCCTCGACGAAGTGCGCCCGCAGCACCGCCTCGACGACGGCGTCCTGCAACGACGAACCGCCGTGGTCGTAGGCGAGGGAGACGAGGCGATGGGCGTCGGTCGGGTCGACCCGCCAGGCGGCGCCCCACGGCGGCCCCAGCCCGACCTCGGCGGCGACCCGTGCCGCCCGCTCTCCGCCCCCCACGGGCGACGCGTCGGGGACGTACCAGCTCAGCGCGCCGGCCACGACCGGATCACGCAGCGCCTGCGCCAACGGCTCGGCCGCAGCCGGCGCCGTGGGGNCGATCCGAAACGGCCGCCACACCACGTCCACGTCCTCGCCCGACCAGTCCGCCAGCGTCCGCTCGAGGCGGCGCTTGCCGATGTAGGCCCAGGCGCACACCACGTCGGCCCAGATCTCGACTCGCATGGATGGCATGCTAAGCGACAGCCATCGATTAGTCGACAGGTGTCGTACAAGCGACGGCTGTCGTACGGTGATGCGCGTGAACGTCAACGACCCGCGGGCCCGCCGAACCCGGGCCTACCTGCGGTCGGCCTTCCTGGAACTCGCCGCGGAACGCAGCCTGGCGGCCATCACGATCTCCGAGGTCGCCCGGCGCGCGGAGATCAACCGGGCCACCATCTACCTGCACTACCCCGATCTGGACGCGCTCGCCGCCGACGCGATGGGCGACGCCGTCGCCACCGTCACCCGCCTCGCCGGGCTCTGCCCACTCGACGCCCCGCCCGAGTCGGCCCCGGCCCCACTGGTCGACCTGTTCACCCATATCGCCGAGCACGCACCGCTGTATGCGCGGGCGCTCGGCGCCGAGGGCAATGCGTCGCTCGCGGTCCGTCTACGCGAGGAGCTGGCCGCAGCACTGCTCGCCCGCTTCACCGTCGGCGCCCGGCCCGCGGTCTCGGCCGGCGTGCCGCCCGAGCTGCACGCCGCCTACCTCGCCGGCGCGCTGCTCGGCGTCGTCGCGCAGTGGATCGGCGCGGACCTGCCCGGCTCGGCCGCCGACGCGGCGAACGCGACCTGGCGGCTGATGGCCGCCACCCGACCGGCGACCGCGCCGATCGAGCCGACCGCGCCGACCGCGCCGGCACCGGCACCTGAGCCGGATGGGGCTGATCGTGCTGTCAGGGGCTGAGCTCGTGGCCGCAGAGGTTCGGCTCCACCACGACGTACCCGTTGCCGGCCGGGTTGGCCTGGACGAAGGAATAGCACGTGGTGGGACGGGCGGCGCCGGCTCGGAAACTGATCGTGCTGATCAGCCCGTCGGCGTCGTAACTGTTCACCGCGCGCAGTCCGTCGATGAATCCCTGCCGGGTCGGGCAGCTCCCGGCGAGTTGCAGACCGCGCAGGAAGATGTCGGCGCTGATGTAGGAGATCACCGCGATGTCCTGCTCGGGCTGGGCGACCTGCGGGGCGAACTGGCGCATCGCCGCGAGATAGGCGTTGATCCCCGGTCCGCCGATCTCGAAAGGCTTGTAGAACACCGGCACGGAGATTCCCGCCGCCTGCGGACCGACGGCACGCAGCAATGCGTGGTCGTACCCGTTGGCGGACAGGACGACCTTCGGGTTGTGGCCTGCGTTGCGCAGCACGGTCAGGACTGCGACGAGGTCCTTCGGTTCGATGATGCCGACGATGGTGTCCGCGCGGGCGGCGACGATCCGCCGGGCGACCGCCACCGGATCGTCGACGCCCGTGGTGAAGGTGACCGCGCCCAGGACCTGGACGCCGGCCGCCGCCAGGCTGCGCGCGTATGTCGAGGCGGTGGTGGAGATGCCCGCAGACAGCGCGGTCTGCAGGATCACCGCGCGGCTGCCTCCCTGGTCCCGGACGAACCGGCCCTGGGTGTCGACGGCCGAGTCGGTGGCCGTGGTGGCGGCGAACATGTTCCGGTCCTGCGACCAGACCTGCTCCGAGGCCAGGCCCGTCACCGGGACGCCCTGCTGGGCGAGGTAGCCGGCGCTGCCCGACGCCGCGACGGACAGTTCGACGACGCCGAAGACCCGCCGCTGGTCGACGAGGTCGCGCGCGGCGATGCCGTTCGTCAGCGGCGAGCCCTGGTCGTCGCGCCACTGGTAGACGACGCGGCGCCCGTTGACCCCGCCGGCGGCGTTCACCGCCCCGAGCCGCGCGTCGATCCCCGCGCGGGCCGCCTCGAAGATCGGCGAGACCGGCCCCGAGTCCGGGTACAGCACGCCGAGATCGATCCGGTCGTCGCTCACCCCCGGGCTGGCGCAGGCCGCGACCGACGACGTGTCACCCGGTCCGCATCCCACGAGCGTGACCCCCGCAACGGCAAGCGCGGTGACGACCGCCCAGGCGCGCGGGCAGCGGCGGGTGGATGTCCGGTGGCGCGAGAACACGAGAACCCCTGAACGGCCGTCGTGACAGAAGAGGAGGCGACCCGAAAACGCGGTGGAGGGCCTGGCTTGCCACACCAATCACGAGGTGACAATCCGCGGGTCGATCAGAAAGACAGAGACCGGAGCGAACCATACCAAGTCACCGTCATCATGATGCCGCCGCCTGCACACGGCGGGCGCACACTCACCAATCAGGGAGAAGATACGCCAGAAACGTCGAATTCCCGTTCCCCGCCATTCATCCGCCGGCCACCGGGTCGTTCTCCGGCCGCCCCTCCAAGCAGCGGCGGCCTGCAATTCAACCATCCATTGCTTCGGCTGTCCCGACTTTCCGACAACACGTGATCACCGTTACAGCCAGAGCCGTCCGGCCTGGTCGCCGCGCCGCCGTGGACGGCGGATAGCGTCGAGCGGGTGGTCGGAAGCGAGCGGTACGCGGTCCGCGATGAGTATCGGACGCCCGTGGATGTGCTGCTGTTGGTGCTGCGCGAGGGCCGGCTGCTGCTGACTCGGCGGGCAGGCGACATCTACGGCAGCGGGTGGTGGGCGCTGCCCAGCGGACGTCTCGAACCGGACGAGGACGTGGTGACCGCGGCCGTCCGCGAGCTGGACGAGGAGCTGGGGCTGCGGGTCGAGGAGGACGACGTCGTCTTCGTCGGCGTCACCCATGCCCTGCCCCCGGACAGCGGCGCCCGGATCGGCTTCGGCTTCCTCGTCGCCCGGTGGGCGGGTGAACCGACCATCCGGGAGCCCGAGCTGTGTTCGGAGCTGCAGTGGTCCGCGCCCGACGAGCTGCCGGAGCGGACACTGCCCTACACCAGAGAGATCGTCCGCCTGCACGTGCAGGGCGAGCACTTCTCCCGCCCCGGTTGGCCGCCGAGCACCCCGCCCCGCCCGGCGGGCTGAGAAGCAGACCACCGGCAGCCTGCTCGGCTGCACCTGCAGCGAAGCAGGGACATCCGACATACCGTGGATATGGGTGGTGCAACCTCCAGCGGAGGAGCGGCGATGACGGACGACGCACGGGATCTCGGCACCTCGAAGAACGGACCGGACGGCGCTGTACGGGCCAGCGACGCGGACCGGACGCGCACCGCCGACTGGCTTGCCTGGGCTGCGGGAACCGGGCAGCTCACCCTGGACGAGGCGGATGAGCGGCTGGCCCACGCCTACGCGGCCCGCACCCTCGACGAGCTCGCCTCGCTCACGGCGGACCTGCAGCCCAGGCCGCAACCCGCCGCGCCGCCGGCACAGCGTCCCGGCCTGCGCGATCGACTGCACGGGCTCGACCTGGCCGGTCCGCCGCATGCCGTGATCCCGGTCGCGATCCTCGCCCTTTTCCTCGTTCTGCCGGTCCTGACGCACGGCGCGATGTGGTTCCCCTGGCCCCTCATCATCGTCGGGATGATCGCCGGCAAGGCGCACCACCGCCATCACCACGCACCGGGACCTCACCGACGTCGGGACCACTGAGTATCCCGTCGCTCTGACGGATCCGGCCGCCGAGTGTTCGCCGGAAGATTCCCGCGCATGCGGGGACGACACGCTCGGCAATCTTCCCGCATTCCTGGACGAGGGAAGATCCCTGCGCCTGCGGATACGACGGCCCGGTGCACCGCGATGACTCTGTGGAGCGGAGAAGATCCCCGCGCGTGCGGGACGACCAGATCGTCGCCGGGGAGGGTGGTGATGTCCAGAGAAGATCCCCACGCGTACGGGGACGACTGAAGGGTGACCCGCTTGCCGGAGTGCAGGCCCGGAAGATCCCCGCGCGTACGGGGACGACTCGCTCTGGCGCGACCAGGTCGCGGCGCCCGTGGGAAGATCCCCGCGCATGCGGGGACGACACGACGCCACGTGGGCGGAGGTCGTCGACGCCGGGAAGATCCCCGCGCGTGCGGGGACGACCCCGAC
>NZ_LJPA01000021.1:34798-45145 GCF_001414035.1 Frankia sp. ACN1ag
CGGGCGAAAAGCATCAGTCCGTCGTAGTCGACGGGGTGGGTGCGGTCGCGGCCGGCGGTGCGGGCGGACCAGCCCTGCTCGTTGGCGGCTGGCTCGATCATGATTGCGTGGCCGTCACCGACGCGGTCAGCGAGGACGGTCCAGAGGCGGTCGCGGACGCGGGCGCTGGGGTTGCCGACGAAGACGCCGGGAGCGATCTCGATCATCCATCGGGTGAGGTGGCCGCGGAGGCCCTCAGCGACGGCGATGAGGACGACGACGGTCACCAGGGCGGGGGTGGCTGGTCGGTGTCGGGGCCGGTGACACCGACGATCGTGGTGTCGTCGGTCCCGTCGGCGAGGTCGATCGCCCAGTTGACCCCGCCGGGGACATGGCCATCGACGTCGTCCCACAGGTGCAGGGCGTCGGCGTCGTCGATGTCCGCGTCCGCGTCGTCGAGGAGAAGGTCCTTGATGTCGTGGATGATGCGGGCCATGAGATGACCGTCGGCGACCCGGTCCCGGAAGGCGGTGCGGATGTCGCGTTCCTCGACCAATCCCGCAGCGGCGAGATCGAACGCCAAGGGAATCGTGTATTCGGCCTTGTACAGGTCGGCGATGTCGAGAACGAACGACGTGGCCGCCCCGGTGTGGACGAAGCCGAGGGCCGGACTCGCTCCGATGCCGACGATGGCCGCATGGCAGATCCCGTACAGGCAGCTATGCCCTGCGGACAGCAGTCGGTTGACGTCGTCGCCGTCGGCGAACGGGTCACCGTGCGTGTAAACCCGCCGGTTCCAGGTGACGCCGGCGCGGGCCGCGTGCGCGCGGTAGATCTTCTTGATTCGGGCGCCTTCCCGGCCTCGTAGCTGCTGCATGGTGGCGGTGCTGACGTCGTCGTCGGGGAACCGCTTGCCGTACATGCGCCGGGCGACGTCGAGGCGTTCCTTCGTCCGGGTGACGAGATATGCCTGCCGCATCAGCAGGCCGGCGCCGCGACTGGCGCCCAGGCCGGCGGCGTACATCCGCACGCCTCGTTCACCGACCCAGCACACGGCGGTTCCGGAGTCCGCGAGCAGGCGGACCGCGCCACTGGTGATACGGGTTCCGGGACCGAGCAGGACGGTCGCGATGAGGGCCGCGGGGACGCGCACCGTGCGTTCCTTATTGACCAGGACGATCGCGTTGTCGGCCCGGTCGACGTGGCTTTTCTCCACGTAGAGGGTCGAGATCCGGTCCTCGACGCGGTGCAGGTCCTGCGGGTCGGACAGCCACCACATGTCAGCCCCCGACCGGCGCGGCGAGCAGGGGCGCGAGGGTGATCAGGCCGCAGCCGTAGGCCTTGGCCGGGCCGACGCCGTGAAGCAGGGTCTCGCGCGCCCGGGCGGGGTCGCTGACGCGGAGAGCGCCCTCGAACGTCGCGGTGTTGAGCACGACCCGCCGGCCGGTCCGCGTCCCGTCGGCCGCCCGCTTGGTGAAGGAAAGCCGTTCGCGGGCGGTGAGCCGCAGCGCCGGTGCGCCGCGGTCCGGGCCAGGATCGGCGTCGGCTGGCTGGCCGAGGGGTTCGCCGTCGAGTTCGGCGGTGGTGAGCAGGGTGAAGCCCCAGCGGTCGACCCGATCGGTGAGCCAGGCGGTCTGGTGCGCGGCGGTGCGGTGGCCGACGCGGACGCCGCGGGGGCGGGGGCCGGCAAGGTGTTCTCGTTGGGCCGGGGAGGGTTTGTCGGGGGTTCGGGTGGCGCTGACGGTGTTGGCACGCAGCCGGAAGCGGAACTCGCGGCCGGCCTGGAGGCGGTCGAGCAGCGGCTGGTAGTCGCGCACGGCGATCTGCGGCTCGTCGGCGTGAATCCAGCCGGCCTGTTCGACGAGGTGCTCCCATGACGGGGTGGACTCGGTGAGGACGAGGACCTCGGCGCGGTGGGACCGGCTGCCACCCCGGGTCGCGTCAGCGTTCTCGACCCTCCACAGGACCCGTTCGGTGACGGGTTGGCGGGACAGGCCGCCGAGGACGGCGGCGTGCAGGCGCTGCGGGTTGTTCAGCAGCGCCTGGGCGCCGGTGCGCAGCGGGTTCAGCCAGATGCGAGACAGATAGGTCATGCCCGGTCACCATCCGAGGAGCGCGAAGGGATCATGCGGCGGGGCAGCGGCGTCGGCGGCGAGGTCGGCGTCGTCCAGGTCGTAGGGGGGCGGGAGGTGGACCCAGGTCTGGCGGATCCGGCGGCTGGTGAATCCGCGCTCGTGCGGGTCGAAGCCGGTGGGCAGGTCGTGGCGGACATCGGGGCCGGCGGGGTCGTCGACGGTGATGGGCAGGTCGACCGCGGCCGGGCGGGGACGCCGGCTGCGGATGAGGGCGTCGCGGTGCTGCGGCCCGGCCTGCCAGGGCACCCGGCCGAGCACGTCGACAACGTCGCCGGGCCACAGGTCGTCACCGCTGTCGGCGGCGAGGAGCAGCGGCTGGGTCGGTGGGCAGGCGCGGCGGCCGAGGGCGAGCGGGTAGGCGGGGTTGCGTAGCGCGTCGGCGAGGGTCGCGAGGACGGGTTCGGGCGCGGCGACGGCAGCGACGAACACCGCGTCCTGTAGGTAGAACCGCTCGGTGAGGTGGGTGTGCTTGGCCGGCGACGTCGGCTTCTGGGCGCCCTTCGCGCTGACGGCGGTCGAGGGCAGCGGGCGGCCGCGGTAGTCGCTGACGGTGTGGTAGTCGCGCAGCAGGGTGCCGGGCTGGTCGGTGCGGACCCCGAGAGTGAGGTCGAGGAGGTCCTCGATCGGGTCGGTGCGGCGGCGGCCCTGCGCGGCCGCGAGCAGTCCGACGATGCCGCTCTTCGTCGGTTCGGCCTGGGTGTCGCGGCGATTGAACATGCTGCGCGTGCCCCAGGACTGCATCGGGGCGGCGAGGCGCAGGGCCAGGCAGTGGCCGGCCCGGGACTCGGTCATCGGGTGACGCCCGCCAACCGCTGGCGGGCAGCGTCCACGACGGTGCTGATCACCTCGTCGAAGGGCCTTGCCGCGCCGAGCACCTCGGTCAGCGTCTGAGCGGTCGCCACGTTGTCGGGCGTGCGGTAGGTGGAGGCGACGAGTTCGGGACGCAGGCCCCACAGCGAGGTGGCGGTGCGCATCTCGGCGCCGAATCGGGCGACGGACCCGGCCAGGATGCCCTGCCGACCGGCCGACACAGGCTGCTCGAAGGCGGAGACGAGGTTGACCGGCTGGTCGGCGCGGACCGCGACGGTGAGCAGGTTCGGCACGGTGCGGTGGGCGAAGGAGTTCTGGTGGCCGGTCGGCATGGAGGTGGTGAACGCCGTGAGGAACACTCGCAGCGCCTCCAGGGTGGCCTCGACGTCGCCGGCCAGGTTCTCGGCGAGCTGGTGCAGGCCGACAGTGGCGAACCGGTAGAGCGTCGCGGACTGGAACTCGACCGTGCCGATCATCCCGGCGCCGGTCTCGCCGCGGGCGTTCTCGTCGTCGACGGCGGTGTAGTAGTCGAACTCGACGTCGACAGCGTGGGTGGACAGAGCGTGCGCGACCTGGGTGGCGGCGTCGACGTTGAGGGTCGCGAGGTCGGCGACCATCCGGCCGAACAGCGCGACGTCGATGGGATGGCCGCTGCCGAGGGTCGTCAGGACCGGGAGGTCCTTCACCGCGTCGGCCAGCTCCTTGTCATCGAGCTCGACCAGGCGCGGGATGTCGTCGGCGACGAGGTCGACGAGCCGCTCAAGCTGGGGACGGCCGAAGAACAGCAAGTAGGCCGTCTCCGCCGCCTTCTTGCCGGCGCTGATCTTCAGACCGCTGAGCAGGCTGGTGGCGATCCGGGTGGCGGACTCGGCGTCGAGCCCGCTGCGAGCGGCGAGCCGGTCGGCGAGCAGCGCGGAGATCCGCTTGGTGCGGGTGCCGAGGCGGTCGGGATCGACGTGTTCGGCGAACGCTGTCCGGGTGGCGCGCTTCCACGCCTGTGAGCTGACCCGGGCACGCTTGACCCCGCCGTAGACCGCCTGCTTCGGGGTACCGGCGTCGTCCCGGTTGAGGTTGGACGGCGGGACGGTCTGCAGGATGTGGACATCGATGTAGCAGCGCATCGGCTGGTGTTTCCTTCGGCTGGGTCAGGATGGTTGGCGTCCGGCGCGCGGGCGCGACACCGGGCAGTGATGCGTACGGGTCAGGACGTGCCGGGCGCGCCGGCGTCAGCGGCGGCGGCACCAGCGGTCTCGCCGCGGCGCGGGCGGAAGAAGTACTGGCTTCCCCAGCGGCGCCGGACCTCGCCGATGCTGCTGGGGTTCTGCCAATCGATCAGGTCGTGCCACAGGGCGGTGTAGTCGAGGCCGATGGTGAGCTGGCGGAACTGCCGAACGAGTCCGCGCAGGTGATAGGCGGCCTCATCCAGGCCGGTGGCAGTGGCAGCGGTGTTGAACCGGCGGTCGACCGCGTCGGGGCTGAAGGAGCCGCTGTCGTGCAGGCGCAGGGCCGCCGTTCCAAGTCCGATGCCGACCTGGTGCGCCGGGACGGACAGTGACTGCTGGTGGATGGCGTAGAGAGTGAGCGCGACGTGCTCCGCCTGCAGGCGGGGGCTGATCTTGCCGTCGGCGGTGAGAGTGGTGTAACAGCGCCACATCTGGGGGGCCTCGCCGGGGGCGCGGCCGACGCCGCGGCGCAGCGCTGCCAGGTCGGCGCCATCGGGTCGGCCGCCGGTGTGGTCGCGTTCCCAGAAGTGCCGACGGGGGGCCGTCCCGGTGGAGGGGGATGGCGCTGTCCCGGGCGATGTCCCGGCTGCCTCGGACATCCGATCTCCTTGTGGTTGTGGCGTCAGGCGGCGGCAAGGTCGCGCCGGTTGTCCGCATCCCGGCCGAGGACGTCGTTGAGGGTGCGGCGCAGAGAGGTCTCGGCGACGGCGAGCCGGGCGCCGAACAGTTCGTCGGGGTGCGGGCCGAGGAACGCGCGCGGGCCGGCGGTGGACAGCAACGGGTCGACCGTCTCCCAGATCACCTGGCGGGCGATGACCTTCCACGCCAGCTCGGCCTTCGCGGCGTCCTGCGGGTGTCGCGCGAGCCCGGCCAGCAGCCGGCGCACGGTCGGGGTGAAGTTGTGCACGAGCATGTCGCCGAGCCGCTGCCCCTTGTCCCACGGCAGCTTCTCCCCCGCCCCGGCGGCTTCCCGCAGGGTGTCGCCGAGCCGGTTGGCGGCGACCCGCAGGCTCTCGGCCTGGTCGGCGACGGCCAGCACGACTCGGCGGACCTCCGAGTCGCGCAGCAGCGCGGTGACCGGCAGCGGGATCTCGTCGACGGTCACCTCGTCGATCACCGCCGACTGGGTGCCGTACTGCACGCCGACCGTGAGCACCCGCAGTGCCAGGTCGGCGGGCAGGATGCCGTCCTCGCGCAGGCCCGCGGCCTGGGACAGCAGCTTCGGTGCGGAGACCTTCTCCCCGGGGGTGGGCACGGTGGCCAGCAGGGCTTCGAATCCGCGCCAGGCCGCGCGCCCCGACTGGTGGCGCACCGGGCGCACCGGCGGCTGGCCGGCCTTGGGCTTGTCGACCTGCCGCCAGGCGGTGTGCGGTTCGAGGTGGTGCACCGAACCCAGGAGCCGATCGCCCGCGGCGAGCACCACCTGCCGCACCGAGATGCCGCCGGGGACGGTCGGGTCCTCCTGCGGGATGAGGCGGATCCGCCGGGACTGCCAGGTCAGCAGGTCTAGCAGGCCGCGGGGCGGCCGGATCATCCAGCGTGGCCCGGCTGGTGCCTCGCTGGCCCACTGCGGCCGGTCGTCGGGGCGTCGGCCGGCGGGCAGGATCGGGAGGTTGAGCATCAGCGTGTGGAACAGCGTCTCGCCCAGGGGGACGACGACGCCGAGCTGACCGAGCGGCCCGGTGTGGTTGCCGGTCGTCTTCCCGCCCTTGACCTGCGGGTCGCCCACCACGCCCGTCTTGATCGCCGCGGTGTCCCAGCAGTGCGCCGCGAGCAGCGCCCGCGCGGCCGCGGCCGGCGAGAGCCGAGGCGGATCGCTCTCGGTCCGGGAACTGAACAACGGGACGCTGTTGCCGGCGGCGAGCCGCGGAACCAGCAAGGACACCGGCCGGGTCTCGTTCTTCGCCGTGTGCAGTCCCGCGACCTGCGCAAACGGCCTTTCGGTGGAGAAGAGGCTGAACTGGTCGGCACGCGCCGTCAGGTATTCGGTAATGCGCTCGCCGTCAAACACGCCGACGTCCCACCGCTGTGCCCAGTCGTCGTCGGTACGCAGCACACCACATGCTTCGAGGAGTACGGGCAGCAGCACCTGACGCAGGATCGCCACGGCCTCCAGCGGATCGTCCAGAGCAAGCCCGTCAATCTCCTGCGCGTGGACAAGCGCATCCCGGATCCCGACCTCGACCCGGACCCCTCGCCGGTCGACCGGAATCCACCCAGCATCGATCAGACTGAAATCATCCACCTGTTTCCCCCGTCCGTCCCAGGCCCCTCGAACCGCATCGCCACCAGAGATGTATCAGGGCCCACCGACAGTTTTCGGACCCGAGTATGTGTGCCCGATCCAGGAACCTCAGTGGCGGGATCCACCCGCGGCCGAGCGCCTTCGACCGCGAGCATGGCGACGCGCCCGATAGCGGTAAAACTCCTTCCAGAGCTCAGTACGATCCTCGGATCGCTGAGGGACGATAGCAGCGAGTATTCCGAGCACCGCCGTCGCCGCCAACGCCACCCACCAGGCGGCGCCGTCGAGTCCAAGAAGCGGAGGGCCCGCGAGCCACAGCGTCGGGGGTAGGGTCCGCGCCTGAAGTCGCACCTGACGCAAAGGGTCACGTTGCGGAACATCATCGATCGCCACAGCAACAACCTAGCAGATTGACCTAACTGGGCATCAGCGGACTCTGCAAGCTGGGGAGGCCGCTACAGTGGAGACGCCCAGCCACGCTGGGGTTGCCCTTGGGCGTCCGCCGACCTGGCGTCGTCCCCGCACCCGCGGGGTTCCCGTCAACTGCTGACGTCGTCTGGGCGGGTGACTCAACTTGCAGTCCGAGCCACCTGCCCAGCGACGGATCCCGAACACCAATCACCGGTTGCCAGCCGAGACTACGAGGCCGAGGTTGTTGTCGTAGCGTAGATCGCGGCCGCCGAGGGTGGCGGCGTGCTGGTCGTCGAGGATGAGGGCGCGGGTGCGGCGCAGCCAGGGGTCGCCGCCCCAGCCCGGCAGCGGGGTAAGCGTGGCGCGAGCCGCGGCCGTGAGCTCCGGGACGGCGGGCAGCCGGATCACCGAGCCGACGACCTCCTCCAGCACCGCGTCGTCGGAGACGGCGACCTCGCCGCTCGGGCCGAGCCGTCGGCCGGACAGAGTCAGGTAGCCGCCGGCTGGTGCGCGGCGGACGAGAACGACCTCGATCGACTCCTCGCCGTCCCGCACGACCGCGGCGACCCGCTCCTCGGTCTCGAGCGCGGCGGTCCCGTTGTCGTGCAGACCCGCGAGCGTGGGCAGGCCCAGCCGGTCCTCTCCGGCGAGCAGGAACGCCGAGGCGTTCACCCGGCGGCGGGCCTCGTCGCCCTCCCACGCCGTCCGCGCCGCGGCGAGCGCGTCCGCCCAGCCAGGCGGTCCGAGGGGCGCATCGCCGTAGCCGGTGGCGACGAGTCCGGGAACGTGTTCCGGGATCGACCAACCGGGGCCCTTGGCCGCGTCGGCGACGAGGGCCGCGGCCCGCAGGAGCAGGTGATCCCCGTAGACGGCCCGGCTCCCCCCGGGATAGCGCGGGACGTCCTCGCCGGTGAGCCGCAGCCCGCTGACGATCACCTCCGGCCCGCGCAGGTTCGCCGGCCGATCGGACGATGGGCGTTCGTGCCGGTGCAGCCGGCCGACGCGTTGCAGCAGCAGGTCGACGGGCGCGAGATCGGTGATCAGGACGTCCACGTCGACGTCGAACGACTGCTCGGCCACCTGGGTGGCCACCACGACCAGCCGCCGGGGCCGGGCGGCGGCGCCCGTCCGGCCGGGCGGGCCGAGCCGGTCGACGACCTCGGCGGTGCGGTGGGCCCGTTCGGCGGCGGTGAACCGGGAGTGCAGCAGGACGACGTCCGCGCCGAACGCGGCCGCGAGCTCGGCATAGACATCCTGGGCGCGCCGGACGGTGTTGCAGACGACGAGGGCGCAGCCGCCGTCACCGACGGCGCGGGTCACCGCCGCGGCGACCGTCCGCGGGTCGAACGCGTCGTCCTCGTCGAGGATCCGCACGTTGACCGGCGTCGACGGGCGCCACGGCTGAGCGGACACGCCGGCGAAATCCGGCTCGCCGCCGCGGGTGAAGACCGCGGTTGTGCTCGGGTAGCCGTCGGGCGTGGGCAGCGCGGCGAGGTCGACGTCGCGGCACTGCAGAGCACCCTGCAGGTAGGCGCGGGCGAGCTGCTCGCGCAACGCCGGGGGCAGCGTCGCCGACAAGACGATCACCGGCACGCCGGAGTCGGCCAGCCAGCGCAGCGCCTCGAACAGGAACTGCGCCATGTACACGTCGTAGGCGTGCACCTCGTCGAGGATGACGACCCGCCCGGCGAGGCCGGCGTGGCGCAGCATGACGTGCTTCGTGCGGGTCGCGGCGTGCAGGAGCTGGTCGACCGTGCCGACCGTGACCGGGGCGAGCAGACCCCGCTTGGCACCGAGGAACCAGTCAGCGGCCGCCGCCGGACCGACCGGCGGCGCCTCGGATCGCGCCGCGGCGCCCGCCCGGCCCTCGCCGTCCACGCCGAACTCGTCGCCCAGACCGAATGCGTCGCCCATGCCGTAGTCATCGGTCATGCCGAAGTCGTCGAGGTCGTCGTGCACCCCGGCGAAGCTGATCTGACTGCGCAGGGCCGCCCATTCTGGATTGAAACGCGCCCGGCCGTGCAGCAGACCGATCGGCACCTCGACGTCGACCGCGGCGAGCCAGGCACGCACTCGACTGAACATCGGGTCGCTGGTCGCCTGCGTCGGCATTCCGACATAGACGCCGTCCGCGCCGACCTTCGCGGCCAGTACCTCCGCGGCGGCGAACGCGGCCTCCGTCTTGCCCTCACCCATCGGCGCCTCAAGAATCAGCAACCCCGCGCCCGGCATGTCCCGGGCCAGTTCCACCGCCGCAGACTGCGCGGCGCGAGCCGCTTTACCGAACCGGTGCCGGACGAGATCGTGCTGGTCTACGGGCACGAGGTTCGGACGCCGCCAGCCGCCACGTAGTCCCAGTTCTTCCCAGGCTTTCCGGGCGCGGTCCCTGGCGGCAGCCATCGACACTTTCGTCGGATCAGACAGCCCGCCGAAATGCGTGTGATCGCTCGCGATCCAGTCGGCCATGATGATCAGGCCAGACAGGGTGAGCTGGTCCCCGCGGCTCGGTGTCCTCGCCTCCCCCAGACCTGGCAGATCGACACCGAGGTCGGCGGCGACCCGATCGACGAACGCCTGCTGGGCCTGCGGCCAGAGGCCGACGCCATGCGCCACACCAGGGTTGACCAGCCTGTCCCGGCCAGGAATCCGGCCATGATGACCCGCAACCAGCGGCCACACCCAGTTGCACGCCTGCCGGCTCCACCCGACCTGCGGCAGGTACCCACGCAGGATGACCGCACCGGCGCGCGCATGATGCCAACGCCGCCCCTGCTGCGGGCTCACGCTCTTCCAGTCGAAACCCGCCGCTCGGACCCGTGCCGCCAGGCCGTCGTCCTTCATCTGAAAGGCCGGCGTCGCCTTCCCGACGTCATGCAGCCCGCACACCAACGCGAACAATGCCCGCCCCTGCCCGTCGCTGACCGCGTCGAGCCGTTCCCGGATCACCGGCGCCAGATACCGATCCCAGACCAGCTCCCCCACTGCGGCCGTATCCAGCAGATGCCCGAGCAGAAGATGCATCGAACCACCCCCCTTCTCCGCCGACTTCCCCCACACCACTCCCAGCGCCAAACTCTCCACACACACCCCTCTCAAAGATTCCACTCAATCGCATTCCAGAGACAAGCAGAAAACGCCCCAAGACCCATCATCCACAGGATATATTTCCGTGTAGTCAAAAATGACAAGGCACGAAACCTGCGACATACAGAACTCCCGCACTTGCGGGAACAATTACCGGCCGATGGTGTCGAGCACGGAGATGACGGGAAGATCCCCGCGCATGCGGAGACGACGACGCGGGGTGGAGGGCGTGAAGCACGACCCATGGAAGATCCCCGCGCAGGCGGGGACGACACCGAGGTCGACCACTGGGATATGTCCCCGCCCGGAAGATCCCCGCGCGGCGGGGACGACGGGTCGGGACCGGGTCACTCCGTGGGCCGTTCCGGAAGATCCCCGCGCGTGCGAGGACGACCGAGCCGGGTGGCGATACCCAGCCTCCGTGACGGGAAGATCCCCGCGCGTGCGGGGACGACCAGCA
>NZ_LJPA01000021.1:47986-127486 GCF_001414035.1 Frankia sp. ACN1ag
GGAAGATCCCCGCGCGTGCGGGGACGACTTGACGACACGGCACAGACCCGTATGCACACACAGGAAGATCCCCGCGCGTGCGGGGACGACTCTTGCTGAGCTGGGACTTTAGCAACAGAGCGGCGCAATTTGCATCGGTAGGGACGCGGGACGTTCGCCAGCCTTGCCGCGTCCCGTACGAGTAGCGCGGATTTGGAGGGGGCGAGTAGGCCGACCGAGGGGATGCGTCTGGCTGCCGTGCCGGCGCCGGAGCGACGCTGGCTGGTGGATCAGGGCGTGGGGTCGTGCTCGGCGGCGAGAGCGTGGGCGACGCCGTCGAGCACCATGTCGAGGCCGGCGGCGAAGTCGGCGGCGGCGCGCTCGCGGGCCGGCTCGGACGCGGGCGTCAGCAGCGCGCCGGAGGTGTAGAAGAACAGCACGCGCAGCACCCGGTCGGCGCCGTCGGGGGTGAAGCCGGTCTGGGTGAGCGCCGCGTGCAACGGGTGGTAGAGGCGGGCGGNGATGGGGNCGTCGGCGTGCGCCGCGAGGTGGGCCGCGAGGCCCCGGCAGCTTCCAACCACCTCGTGCATCCGGAGCAGGAACGAGCGCAGCCGGGGGCGCCAGTCCGCGTCGGGCGTGTCGGCGTCGAGGACCCGCGTGTACAGCTCGGCGGTGACCAGGCGGAGCAGGTCGTCCTTGGTCGCGACGTGCTTGTAGGTCGCGCCGAGCGACACCCCGAGGGACTGGGAGAGGCGCCGCATCGTCAGCCCCTCGACGCCGTCCCGCTCGATGATCGACAGCGCGGTCGCGACGATCTCGGCCTCGCGCAGGACACTCTGGCGGGGGGCTCGGGGGTCGACGGTACGCGCGCCCCGCGCGCCGGGCGGGTCACGGTCCATCCGCTCAGCGTACGAGCCGCTTGCCAGGCCCGACCGGATCCACCCGGCCACCGTCGTCCCGCCACCGTCGTCCCGCCACCGGGTCCCGACGCGGATGCGGTCCGTACTGGACGTACGACGAAGCGCGTGGTCTTCTTCTACAAGACGTAGAAGCTGTGGCTCCGGACACAGGCTCCGGGCGCAGGATCCGGACACGCGGAAGGCGGCCGGCATGGCAGAGATCGAGCTGTCCACCGGAACGATCGACTACGAGGACACCGGCGGCCCCGGCCCCGTCCTGGTGCTGCTGCACGGACTGCTGATGGACGCCTCGCTGTGGGCCGGCCCGGTCGCGGAGCTCGCCGCCGACCACCGGTGCGTGGTCCCGACCCTGCCCCTGGGGGCGCACAGCCATCCCATGCACCCCGACGCCGACCTCTCGCTACCCGGACTCGCCCGCCTCGTCGCGGAGCTGCTCGCCCGACTGGACCTGCACGACGTCACCCTGGTCGGCAACGACACCGGTGGCGCGTTGGTGCAGCTCGTCGTGCGGGACGGCGCCGCGCGGGTAGGCCGGATCGCGCTCGTCTCCTGCGAGGCGTTCGACAACATCCCGCCAGGTCTGACCGGGCGGACGCTGGCCCTGGCCGGTGCGCTGCCACCGGCGCTGTTCGGCCTGGTCATGCAGCAGATGCGGCTGCGGCCGATGCGCCGCGCGCCGATCGCCTTCGGCTGGCTGACGGCCCGTGGGGACGCCGCGACCGCCCGGTGGGTGCAACCGCTGCTGCACCGCGGCGAGACCCGTGGGGGCATCCGCCGCGACACCGTGCGGGTGCTGCGCTCGCTGCGCCCGGCGCGGGAGCTCCTGCTCGACGCTCCCGCCTACCTGTCGAGCTTCACCGGCCCCGCCCTGGTGGTCTGGGCCGCCGAGGACCGGGTGATGCCGCCCGAGCACGGCCGCCGTCTCGCCGAACTCCTCCCCCGGGGACGGCTGGTCGAGGTGGCCGACACCCGCACCCTCATCCCTCTGGACCAGCCAGCCGAACTCGCCAAGATCCTTCGCGACTTTGCCACCGACCCCCGAGGATGATCCCCGCGCGTGCGGGGACGACCGCCGCTCGCCGGTCAGACGGCGGCGGCCTCGGCCTCGGGGGTGGTCAGGATCTGGCGGGTGGTGGCGAGCAGGACGGCCTGCGTCGCAGTTCAGGGAACCTGACGGCGATGTCACTGGGGTGTCAAGGGTCACAACCAGGGGGCCTACCGGTGTTCGGATCGCCCCCCGGCGACGCGGTCGATAGCATCGGGCGTCCCGAACCCCGTCCGACGAACCCCGTCCGACGAACGCCGACGCCCCCCAGCAGGAGGCAGGGCTGCCATGTCTCGTGCGCAGGACCTGATGGCGTCCGACGAGGGGTCGCAGTCCGACGCCCCCCGGCGCCGCATCGGCCGGCCGCTCGCCTACCCGCCCGAGGAAGAGCGCTCGATGATGATCCGGGCGGCTTACCGGGTGCTGGCGCGCGCGGATTCGGGCTCCGTCACCGTCAGTGAGATTCTCACCGAGGCGCAGCTTTCGACCCGGTCGTTCTACCGGCACTTCAAGTCGAAGGACCAGCTCCTGCTGTCGATGTTCGAGGAGGAGAGCGAACGGGCGACGGCCCAGCTCACGGAGCGGTTGGCCAGCGCGCCCGATCCGTACACGGCTATCGGCGAATGGATTCGCTTCTACATCCAGCTCGCCTTCGAACCCCGGCGGCACCGCCGGACCCTCGTCATGCAGACGCTCGAGCTTCACCGCATCGCCGGGTACGCCGAGGCGCTCGCGCGGTATCAGGAGCTGAACAGGGCCCCGCTCATCCGCGCCCTCGAGGCCGGCGCCGCGGCGGGCACCTTCCGACACACCCGGCCGGTAACCGATTCGACCATGATCCAGGACATTGTCAACAATGTCCTTCTGCGGCGTCGCGACGGAATCGAGCAGAATGACGGCGAAACCGTCATGGCCACGATCTTCGAATTTCTGAGCCGGGCCATCGGCGTGCCGCACCGACCCGATTCTTGGAACGACCGAACCTGAGTACGCGTCGCTGCGTGGCGGCCGTGCGAGAATGTCCCGGGCAGCCGTGATCTTTCCCCGGCCGCTGGTTCCACCTGGGCGGGGCATGGCCGCCAGGGGCATCCGGGCACGGAACGGCATAGGCTGACCTGGTCCGCCGCGCAGCCACCCGACAATGGGACCGCGCATTACCCGGACACCTGTCGAACGAGGCAGGACGCAGTGCGACCAGGACGACCGAAAGGCAGACCATGAAGTTTGGCGTGCAACACGGCATCGGTGATCCGCAGTGGCGGCCCGAGGTGCTGGACCAGCGGAACATCACCCCGTGGGTGCGTGCGGCCGAGGAGAGCGGGTGGTCCGGCATTGCCTTCACGGATCACCCGGCGCCATCCACAAAATGGGCGAACGCCGGCGGCGAGGGCAGTTCCGAGCCTTTCTCGTCCCTGGCTTTCTGTGCCGCGCTGACCGAGGACATCACGTTAATCACCCTGGTGACCGTGCTGCCCTACCGTAATCCGTTATTCACCGCGCACCAGATCCGCACGCTGGACCGGCTGAGCGGGGGACGACTCGTCGTCGGCGTCGGCACCGGCTATCTACGGGGCGAGTTCCGCGCCTCCGGTGCCGATTTCGACCGACGGCGCGAGCTGTTCGACGAGGCGCTGGAGATCCTCACCGCGGACACCGCCGTCGAGGAGATCGCCCACCGGGGAATCGGCTTCGAGACGTCCGGCACCGCGCTGCGACCGCCGTCGATCCAACGACCGCACCCGCCGCTGTGGGTACACGCGAACAGCAGGTGGGGCCTGGATCGGGCGGCCCGCTTCGGCGGCGGCGCCCTGCTCACCCTCACCACCGAGACGCTGGCCGGCACCATCCGAACCGCCCACGTGCCCGATTCGGCCGCCGTCGGCGAGCGCATCGACCGGCTGCGCGACGCCACGAACGCCGCCGGGCGTGACCCGGCCGAGGTCACCGTCGCCCTCGGCGGGGTCCTGTCCCTGCTCGACGTCCGTCAGGGCTGGAACGTCGACCAGGTCCGCGCCGACATCGCCGAATACGAGAGCCTCGGCGTGGACTGGCTCATCTTCAACGTGATCGGCGACGATCCCGCCGCGTCCGAGGAGACGGTGCGCCGCTTCGGCGAGGAGATCATCCTCGCCAAGGACTAACCGCGCCCGGCCGGTTTTCCGTCCCCACGGAAAACCGGCCCGCGCCGGCGCCGGCACCGCGGTGACGTCGTTTATCCGGTGACCCAGTAGTCGGCGTCGTCGGCGGAGCCGGCGACCACGTCCGACGACGGGCGGGGTCGGGGGGCCGCGCCGACCAGCCACATCCGGGCCGGCCGATGGCTGCGCCAGCCGCTTCCGGCCCCGGCCCCGGCGCCGGAACCGGGTCCCCAGGCCGGCACGGCCCGCAGGACACGCGGGGGGGCCGCGGCGACCACGGCGTCGGCGAACGCCGCGAGCTGCTCCGGGCGGCGCCGGGTCCCCGCCGTCGGCTGGGCGGCAGCGGCGGCCGGGTGGGCGGTAGCGGCGGCCGGGTGGGCGCCGGCGCGTCGGGGGCCGTCGAAGGTCACCATGCCCCGGGCTCCGATCAGCGTCGCGAGCTCGGCGACCTGCGCGGCCGGCTGCGACCCCACCGGCTCTCCTGCGCCGCTCCGCTCTCCCCCGCCGCGCGGGTCGCTGGTGACCAGCCACACCGGTAGCCGGGACAGCCCGGCGCGGCGGCGGCGCACGAGCCGACGGGCGTCGCAGGCCCACCGTCCGGCAAACAGCGCACCGGTGACGATCACCGCGTCGTAGGGTGCCACCTCCCGCACCTGCCGCGCCGGTAGCACGTCTGCCTCGAGACCGCGGGCGGTCAACGCCGCGCCGATCATCGCGGCCAGGTCGCCGGCCCCGCCACACCCGGTTCCGAACGCCACCAGAGCTCGCGTCATCGCACCCCTCCCAACCTTGCGTCCAGGGCCGTCGAGGTGGACCGCACGCGATCGACTCGAGCCCGTAACCCAGTGGACATCCGTGGCGGGGCACACACCACCTGTCGAACGTCACGTCCGGCGAGCCATCCGGACCTGATCCGACGGGCACGGTCGGACCCCGGCGGACCGCCGCGGACCGACCCGAGGGTCCGGATCGGCAGGCGGCAGACCGTGCGCACCGCCCCGCGATGTGCTCCCCGCGTGCCGATCAGCGGCGCAGCCAGCGACGCAGGCGGGGGCGCGCGGCCCGCGCCCAGGTGGCCTCGAAGGCGGCCCGGGTCGCGGCCGCGCGGGCCCGCTCGTCCCCGGCGAGCAGTCCGTAGGTGAAGGAGGATTCGCCCGCGAGGTTCGCGGCGACGGCGAACTCGCGCAGCCGGGCCTGCGCGACGACGCAGTCCTGGTGCTCGCCGAGCTCGTTCTGGATCCGCTTCGCCGCCTTCGCGAGCGTCGCCGCGTCGCCGCCGTGGACGGGCACCATCAGCTCGCTTGCATAACGCAGCCGCTTCGCGGCCTTGCGGGCACCGTGGTAGGCGACGTCGCGGTCGGCTCCGGCGGGGGCCCGCCGGGCGCGTTCGACCCGCCGGACGAGCGTGCGATCCACCTTGGCAACGAGCTTCGGCAGCACGGTGCCGGCCGGGCGCCGGGCCCGCTCGGTCTGCCCGACGTCGGCGACGAAGCCGAGCAGCGTCTCGATGAACCCGAAGTACCGCTCGCCGCGCAGGTAGGCCAGCGCCTCCTCGCGGCTGCGCAGCCGCTCACCGAGCAGCGCCTCCTGGACGCGGGCGGCCACCGGGCCGAGCACCAGTTCGCCGGGCTGCCCGGCGAGCTCGCCGGCGAAGCGGGCAAGCTGGACCTCGGCGTCGCGGGGCCGTCCGAGCACCTCGCCGATCTCGCGCAGGCCGGCTTCGATCTCGGCGGCCCGCTCGGCGTCGAACAGCGGCCGGAAGGTCTGGATGGTGCTGCGCAGCCGCCGGGCCGCGACCCGCATGTCGTGGACGGCCTCAGGCGCGTCGACACGCACCGCGGGGTCGCGGTCGAGCAGCGCCGCGGTGTGCTCGGCCAGGTAGGCGTGGACGACCCGGGCCGCGCTGTCGGAGGCGGCGAGCCGGGCCGGGCCGGGCTGCACGTCGGGACCGCCGAGCTCGACGGCGAGGGCGCGCTGCAGCTTCGACGGTGACGGCGCGGGCCTCGCGCCGGCCCGGTGCAGGGCCTTGCTGGCGGCGGGCAGCACGTTCACCCCGGACGGGTCGAGCGCCTCGAGCTCGACCTCCCGCCACCGCGACACGATGGTGCGCTCACCCATCGTCCGCGCGTTGACCCGGTCGTCGGCGACCTCGATGAGGTCGTGGCCGGCGGCGTCGCGCAGCCGCCGGGTGCGCCGGACGGTCGTGATCGACGCCACCGGTCGAAGCGAGGCACCCCGCAGCCGCACGGCGACGAGGTCCAGCAGCTCCGGCGGGATCTGCGACGGTTCGCCGAGCGGGCGGCCGATCTCGTCACGGGCCCCGTCGGCGGTGGGGATCTTCAGATGCCAGCCCTCGTCGGCGCCACCCTCCCGGCGGCGCAGCGTCAGGTGGTTGCGGGCCAGGCGCAGGTCGTCGGTGTCGTAGTAGACGGCGTCGAGGTGCCGCTCGTCCGGGTCGGCGACGGAGGCGACCCCCCGCACCCCGTCGAAGGCGGGGAGCGCGAACATCTCGTCCACCGCGAACTTCCGCTCGACCTCATGCGTCACTGCCACGACTGGCCTCCATCCGGTGCTATCAGCGCACCAATGCCCTGCCCACGGTCGAAAAACCCTGCCGGGACGAGATGGGATCGCGTGGCGACCCGCGGCGACCCGCGGTGGTCAGGCCAGCGCGACCCGGTGGGCGCCGGTGTAGAGGTTCATCGAGTCCCCGCGGACGAAGCCGGCGAGCGTCATCCCCGCCTCCTCGGCGAGATCCACCGCCAGCGTCGAGGGCGCGGACACCGCGACGAGCATCGGCACACCGGCCATCAGCGCCTTCTGCACCAGTTCGAACGACGCCCGGCCGCTGACGACCAGCGCGTGGCCGGCCAGCGGCACCAGGCCGTCGCGCACCGCCGCGCCGATCACCTTGTCGACCGCGTTGTGCCGCCCGACGTCCTCCCGCACGGCCCGCAGCACGCCGTCGGCGTCGGCGAGCGCCGCCGCGTGCAGCCCGCCGGTGGTGGCGAACAGCCGCTGCCCCACCCGCAGGGCGTCGGGCAGGCCGGTCACGGTCGCCGCGTCGAGGCGCAGCGGGTCGTCGGCGACGGTGAACCGGCTGCGCAGCCGGACCGCGTCGATGCTGGCCTTCCCGCACAGGCCGCACGAGCTGGTGGTGTAGAAGTTGCGGGTCACGTCGACCTCGGGCGGGGCGACCCCGGGGGCCAGCGCCACGTCGAGCACGTTGTAGGTCGGGCGGCCATCGGCGTCGACCGCGCCGTCCCTCCCCGACGCGCCGTCCCTCCCCGACGCACCGTCCCTCCCAGACGCACCGTCCCTCCCAGACGCACCGTCCCTCCCGACGCAGTAGCGCATCGATGCCACGTCGGCGGCACCGGCGATCATGCCCTCGCCGAGCAGGAACCCCAGCGCCAGATCCATGTCGTCGCCGGGGGTGCGCATCGTCACCGCCAGCGCCCGCCCGCCGACCCGGATCTCCAGCGGTTCCTCGCCGACCACCGTGTCCGGGCGGACCGTCGTGGCGACCCCGGCCCGGACCCGGGTCACCCTGCGTCGCGCCGTCGCCCGCCCCATCAGCGCGTCCCGCCCACCGGCTCGCGCGCCGGCTCTAGCCGGATGATCAGCGATTTGGAGGTCGGGGTGTTGCTGCGGGCGGCGGTGGAGTCCAGCGGGACCAGGACGTTGGTCTCGGGGAAGTAGGCGGCGGCGCAGCCCCGCGCGGTCGGGTACGCCACCGCCCGGAAGTTCTCCGCCCGCCGTTCCCCGTCCGTCCACACGCCGACGAGGTCGACGTGCACGCCGTCGACGAGGCCTAGCGCGGCGAGGTCGTCCGGGTGGACGAACACCACGCGGCGGCCCCGGCGGACCCCGCGGTAACGGTCGTCCATCCCGTAGATCGTCGTGTTGTACTGGTCATGCGAACGCGCCGTCTGCAGCAGCAGATGCCCGGGCGGGACGCGCAGCACGTCGCAGACGTTCTCGGTGAACGCCGCCCGCCCGTCCGGCGTCGGGAAGGTGCGGCTGTCGCGCGGCGGATGCGGAAGCTGGAAGCCACCCGGCGCGGCGAGCCGGGCATCGAAATCCTCGAACCCCGGCACCACCCGGGCGATGTGACCGCGGATCCGTCGGTAATCGCCGGCCAATCCCGCCCAGTCCACCGAGTCGTCCGAGTCGTCCGCCCGGCGGGCGAGGGTGGCTTCGGCGAGGCCGCAGACGATCGCGACCTCCGAGCGCAGCTCCGCCCCGGCCGGGGGCAGCGTGCCACGGGAGGCGTGCACCATGCCCATCGAGTCCTCGACGCTGACCTGCTGCGGCCCGCCGGCCTGCACGTCGACCTCGGTACGCCCCAGCGTCGGCAGGATCAGCGCCGCCCGGCCCGTCACCGCGTGGGAACGGTTCAACGTCGTCGACACCTGCACCGTCAGCCGACACGCCCGCATCGCCGCCTCGGTCACCGCCGAATCCGGACCGGCCGCGACGAAATTCCCACCCAGGCCGAGGAACACCCGCACCCGACCGTCACGCATCGCCCGGATCGTCTCCACCACGTCATGCCCATGCGCACGCGGCGGAACGAAGGAGAACTCGGCACCCAACGCGTCGAGAAACGCGTCGGGCATCTTCTCCCAGATTCCCATCGTGCGGTCACCCTGGACGTTGGAATGCCCACGCACCGGGCACACCCCCGCCCCCGGCCGGCCGATGTTCCCCCGCAGCAGCAGGAAGTTCACGACCTCCTGGATCGTCGCGACCGAGTTGGCGTGCTGGGTCAGTCCCATCGCCCAGCACACCACCACCCGGTCGGCGGCCAGCACTCGACGGGCCAGCTCGTCGATCTCGGCGGCGGCGAGCCCCGTCGCCGCGGCGACGTCGGCGTCGGACAGGTGCTCACGAACATGGTGGGCGAACTCGGTGAATCCGCTGGTGTGCTCGGCGAGGAAGGCGTGGTCGAGCACCGTGCCGGGGGCCGCGTCCTCCGCGGCCAGCAGCCGGCGTGACAGTGCCTGGAACAGCGCCATGTCCCCGTTCAGCCGGATCTGCAGGAACTGGTCGGCCAGCGCCGTGCCGCGCCCGAGCACCCCCCGCGCCTGCTGCGGATTGCGAAAGCGCAGCAGCCCCGCCTCCGGCAGCGGGTTCACCGCGACGATGCTGCCGCCGGCGCGCTTCACCCGTTCCAGTGAACTGAGCATCCGCGGATGATTCGTCCCCGGATTCTGCCCCACCACCAGCACCAGATCCGCGGACTCCAGATCGGCCAACGTCACCGATCCCTTACCCACCCCGATCGTCGAGGTCAACGCCGCCCCGGACGACTCGTGGCACATGTTCGAACAGTCCGGCAGGTTGTTCGTCCCGAACATCCGCGCGAACAACTGCCACACGAACGCCGCCTCGTTGCTGGTGCGACCGGAGGTGTAGAACGCGGCCTCGTCCGGGCTGTCGAGTGCCGCCAGTTCGGCGGCGACGATCCCGAACGCCTCGTCCCAGCCCACCGGGGCGTAGTGATCCGCGCCCGGCGCCTTGTACACCGGCTCCACGATCCGACCCCGGCTGCCCAACCAGTGACCGGAGCGGCCGGCGAGGTCGGACGCCGGATGCGCGGCGAAGAACTCCCGCGTCACCCGGCTGCGCGTCGCCTCCTCCGCCACCGCCTTCGCGCCGTTCTCGCAGAACTCGGCGACGGACCGCTCCCCCGGCGGCGGCTCCGGCCACGCACAGCCCGGACAGTCGAACCCGTGGTCCTGGTTGACCAGCCGCAGCGTCCGCACCGACCGGCCCGGCCCCATCCGCTCCCACGCCTGCGCCAGGGCGTGCCCCACCCCCGGCAGCCCCGCCGCCGACGACGCGGGCGCCCCCACCCGCAGCCGGGCATCGTCATCCCCGAGGTCCCCACCGCCGCTGCCCATGGTTTCCACCATCCTCGCGATCGACGCCGGACACCACCATCAGCGGCCAGGCCCGGCGGGCACCCCGAAGCCGCCAGCTTCCGCTGCCATGGCTGGCCGGGGGACGTACATTCGCGTCTACGTACAAGTTTCTGTACAACGGGAGGCGCAGTGAAGACGATGAGCTACTCAGAGTCACGTGCACGCTATGCCGAAGTTCTGACCGCGGTGGCAGATGACCGGGAGGAGGTCGTCATCACCCGGGCCGGACATGAGCCGGTCGTCATCGTCTCCCTGGATGACTACCAGTCCCTCAAGGAGACGGCCTACCTTCTGCGCAGTCCCGAGAACGCCCGCCGGCTCCTGGCCGCCATCGACCGCCTCGAAAGCGGTGCCGGCACCGTACGCGATCTCGTCGAGTGAAGCTCGTCTGGGATGAGAACGCGTGGCAGGACTATCTCTGGTGGCGGACGGAGAACCGCAAGATCCTCAAGCGCATCAACGTCCTGATCCAGGACATAGCCCGGAATGGCAACGACGGCATCGGCAAACCCGAACCCCTCAAGCATGGCTTCCAGGGCTACTGGTCCCGCCGCATCAACGACGAACACCGACTGATCTACAAGATCAGCGACGATCAGATCCGCATCGCCCAGTGCCGGTACCACTACTGAGACGTCCGTAGGCATCGCTTCCCGTGGGGAGCGGCTTAGGTGGCTTATCGACCGGTCCAGGCGGGTGGGCGCTTCTCCAGGAAGGCGCGGACGCCCTCGGCGGCGTCGGCGGAGTCGCGGATCGCGTCGAGGGCGGTGGCAGTGGCCTGCCAGCCGGCGGCGTCGGCGGCCGGGGCGACGGCGTCGTCGACGGCCGCGAGGCAGGCCCGCACGGCGCTCGGCGCGTTGCGGCAGATCCGCTCGGCCAGCGCGAGGGCGGCGTCCAGCGCCCCGCCGGACTCGGCGAGCACGTTGACCAGGCCCGCCTCGTAGGCGCGCCGGGCGTCGAAGGGATCGCCGACGAGGATGAGCTCGCGGGCCAGGTTCAGCGGCAGCGCCCGCGGGCCGCGAAACAGCGCGCCACAGGTCGGGACCACCCCGATCGTCACCTCCGGCAGGCCGAACCGGGCGCCGGCACCCGCCACGACGAGGTCGCAGGCCAGCACGATCTCCAGGCCGCCGCCGAGCGCGGGGCCCTCGACCGCGGCGATGAGCGGCGTGCGGCGACGCCGGCGGACCACGCCGTACTCCCCGCCCCGCTCGGTGACGTAGTCGCCGCCGGCGGTCAGGTCGCTGCCGGCGCAGAACACCGTCGCGGTGCCGGTGAGCACGCCGACCCAGAGGTCGTCGTCGTCGTCGAGCAGGTTCAACGCCGCGTCGAGGGCGTCGGCCATCGCGCGGTCGACCGCGTTGCGCCGGTTCTCGCGGCGCATCGACACGACCAGCACGTGGCCCTCGCGGCGGACGTCCACCCGTTGCGCGTCCCGGTCCGTCATCGCCCGCTCCACGCCCCGTCCCACCGTGCTTCCCGGCCCCGCCAAGCTTCCCGACCCGCCAAGCTTCCCGACCCGTCAGGCTCTCCGGCCCGTCAGGCTCTCCGGCCCGTCGCCGCCCGGATGACCAGCGCCGGCTGGAGACACAGAATAGCCTTCTGGGCTGGCAGGAACGATGTTTCCGATCCGGCCGCGGCCAGCGCGGTCCGCCCGAGGGGATGTGCGCATGCAGGAACAGCGACGCGGCCGGAAGATCGCCATGGAACGGGCGGAGATCGACGTCTTCCTCACCGAGGAGCGGGTCTGCCGGGTGGCGACGGCCGGCCCCGACGGCCCGCACCTGACGCCGCTGTGGTTCGTGTGGGACGACCAGGCGCTGTGGCTGTGGTCGATCGTGCGCAGCCAGCGGTGGACCGACCTCACCCGCGACCCGCGCGCCGCCGTGCTCGTCGATGCCGGGATCGGCTACGGCGAGCTGCGCGGGGTGGAGCTGCGCGGCCGCTTCGCCCCGGTCGGCGAGGCGCCACGCGCCGACGTGCCGCACCCCGAACTGGAGGTCCCGGAGCGCCTGTTCGCCGCCAAGTACGCCGGCGGCGGCACGACCGAGCCCGACGGCCGCCACGGCTGGCTTCGCCTCGCCCCCGAGAAGATCACCAGCTGGGACTTCCGGAAGCTTTAGCCGGAAGCTTTAGCGGCCGACTCGGGTCAGCAGGCGCGGCGCCAGGCGTCAAGGTCGCGGTTCTTGCGGATGGAGGAGAAACCGGGGACCGCGCAGCGGGCGTCCGTCGGCCCGGCGTCGGTGTACTCGACGTGCAGGACGGCCTTGCCGGCGTCGAGGAACGGACCGTAGGCGTCGCACTCCTCGTAGGTCAGACAGGACTCGACGACCGCGAAGTCGACGTCGCCGACCAGCGCCTCGACCTGGTCCGGGTCGTTCTTCAGCGCGACCCCCATGCCGCGGGCATGCACCTGCTCGGCGGTCCAGCGGTTGAACCGAAGCTGGTCGTCCTCGGTGAGCGGGAAGCCGCTGTCCGTGGAGTAGGCATCCACGTTGTCGGGTTCGACGGCGTCGAAGCCCTTGTCCCGGCAGGTGTCCAACCGGCGCCCGAGCGGCTCGGCCAGCCGCGCCGGCCGGCGAACGTCAAGCCAGGACTCCCCGGGCCAGCCGTCCACCGGCTTGCCGATCAACGTCGGGGGGAAGTCGCTCGCGTCCGGGCGGAAATCCTCCCAGGAACCGACGGAGACATAGCAGATGACGCGCCGGCCAGCCTGATGGAGCCGCGCGATCGCCGAGGCAGGGGTCGTCTCCCAGTCCAGGTCGTAGACGGGCACGTCGACGGACAGGTCCAGGCTGCCAGTCAGCTGCCACTGCCACGCCTGGCCCGGGCTTGGCCGCCAGGCCCCGTCAGCACCGCCACTCGCCGCGGACCCGGTTACGGGGCCGGGGCCGGGGCCGGCGGGGCCGGCGGAATCCCCTCCCGATGCGGCACAGCCCGTCGCGACGAACAGCACCAAGCCGACGAGCGCACGACCAAGGCGGGAGAACATCGCCGCAACCTGCACCGACCGGGGCAACGCATGACATCAACGTAGGGTTTCTGGCGATGGGACGCCCGGCGAAGGGTGGCCGAGGCGGGTGGCGAGCTCGATGACGGAACGGTGGGCGGCGTCGAGTTCCGCCTTCGCCGTGGTGCGCAGCTCGGCCATCGCCGGCACGCGGAAGGCCAGCGTCGCATCGGTCGACACGACCGTCACCGCCATCCCGAGGGAGCGGCCGAGGACCAGCTCGACGGGCGGGACCGCGTGGTCCCAGCCCGCCGTCGGGCTGCCGGGGCCGTACTGCGCGCCGCGGGCGGAGACGACGACGGCCGGGCGGCCGGCCAGCGGCTGCTCCCGGGTGTCGAACGGCGCGGTGACGCCGAGGACGTGCACCTGGTCGATCCACGCCTTGAGCGTGGACGGGATCGACCAGTTGTACATCGGCGCGCCGATGACCAGCACGTCGGCGGCGAGCAGCTCGGCGAGCAGGAGCTCCTGCGTCGCCGCGGCGGCCGGATCGGGTGTCTCCCCCGGACGGCGCAGCCGCGGCGCCCAGTGCAGTGCGGCGTCGCTGAGATGCGGCGGCGGATCGGCGTGCAGGTCGCGGTAGGTCACCGTGTGCTGCGGGCCGAGCCCTTGCCAGGTGTCGGCGAAGGTCCGGGTCAGCGCCCGCGTCGTCGAACCGGTGGGATCGGCGGAGGAGTCCAGGTGCAGCAGTCCGGGCATGCGCACTCCTTGCTGCTCGCGGGCGACGCAGCGCCGACTTTACGCCAGCGACCCGGCCCGAGGCAGGCGGTCTACGCGGCGCCGAGCAGCTTCACCAGCCGCTCGTTGACCGACGCCGCCGTCGCGGCCGGGTCGGCGCCGCCCAGCATCACGGCGCTCACGAGGTCGTCCTGGAGGATCTGCCGAGCCTGGTCGGCGTTCGGGCCGCGCAGCGGCTGGTACGGGGCGACGCTGGTGAACTGGCGGAAGGCGGGCAGGATCTCCGGGGAGGTCATCAGGTACTCGCCGAGGAACTGCCGGCCGTCGACCGTGGACTGCCGCAGCGGCAGGTAACCGATCTTCGCGGTGATGACGGTGAAGCCGGCATCACTGGTCAGGTACTTCAGGAACTGCCAGGCGGCCTGCTGCTTGCGGCGGTCCCTGGTCAGCACGTACAGCCCGGAGCCCGAGTAGGTCGGCCGGGCAGGCTGGTCGCCGAAGGCCGGCAGTCCGGCGGTGCGCAGCGTGAACGATCCCTTCGCCGACCGGTGCAGGCTGGCGAGCACCGCCGTACTCGTCACGAGCATGCCGAGCTTGCCGGCCTTGAACAGGCTCAGGGCGTCGGTCTCGACGATCCTCGGCTGCGCGCCCGAGTTCGTCAGGTCGCCGAGCATCGCCAGCGCGCCAACGGCCGGCGGGCTGGCGAGCTGCGGCCCGCCCGTCGCGGACAGCAGCGACCCGCCGTTGCTGTTGATGAGCGACTGGGTGAGGAAGTCCGACTTCGCGGGGTTGGCGGCGTCGACATACACGCCCTGAACCCCGTCGCCGAGCGTCGCCAGGGCCAGCGCAGCCCTGCGCACCTGCGCCCACGTGGCCGGCGGCCGCGCCGGATCCAGGTGCGCCCGCTCGAACAGCGTCGCGTTGTAGAACATCGTCGGCGTCGACAGCGTGTAGGGCATCACGGTGAGCCTGCCGTCGATGCTGCCGGCGGCCAGCGCCGGCGGCAGGATCCCGGCGGTGGCCGCCGCCACCTCGGCGGGCGGGGCCAGGTCGGCGACCGGCACGACCGGCAGGCTGGCCAGCGCCGCCGGCTGTTTGCTCCAGCCGATCTGCGCGATGTCCGGCGGGTCCCCCGCCGCGGTCCGCGCCTGCACCCTGGTCAGGACATCTCCGGAGGTGGCCCCCGAGGCGACGAGGCGAATGTCCGGGTGATCCGCCTCGAAGCCGTCGATGAGCTGCTGAGTGCCCTGCCCGCCCAGGTCCGGCGTGCCGTAGTTGTAGGACACGAAGCTCAGGCTGACGGGTGCGGGCGCCCCCTCGTCGCCATCGCCGCCGCAGCCGGCGATCAGCGCCCCGATCATCGCCCCGATCAGCGCCAGCGCGACGGCGGCCGCCGGGGCCCGCCGCCCATGCGGTCTCCCCCGGAACATCGTCCTCCCCCGGAACATCGTCGCAATCATGGCCGGGGAAACGCAGGGGCCGACCACGGGACGGTGACCGCCTCATGACCGAAAGGTGTCCGATTGCCCATGAATGCCTGACGGGAAGCAACGCCGCGGCCGGCGCACCGAGGGAATCCGCGGCGGCTTCGAGCCGCCGTCGACCCGATGCACCGTTCGGCCGGGTTCACCTGATGGTCCCGTTGTCGCCATGTGCCCGACCGCTCACCGTCCGCCGGACGCGACAGCATCACGGCCCATGGACGCGAACCCCACGACCGGGTCGGCCGGTCCGTCCCGCCGCACCCTGCTGCGCACGGCCGCGATCGGCGGCGGGCTGACCGTCGCCGCCGGTCCCACCCTGTGGCGGCAGCCGGCCTTCGCGGGCACCGGCCCGGACACCGCCCCCGAGCAGGTGCACCTGGGGTGGGGCGACGACCCGGCGACGGCCGTGACGGTGTCCTGGGTGTCACCGACCGCCGTGCGCCGGCCACGGGTGCGGCTCGGCACCGCAGCCGGCGGGTTCGGCCGGTTCGTCGACGCCGAGGAGCGGACCTACGTCGACGGCCTGGGCGGCCAGCGCGTCGTGACGTACCACGCGAAGCTGCGCGGCCTCGATCCGGGCACCGCCTACGTCTACCGGGTCGACACCGCCGACGGTCCGGTCGCGGCCGGGTCCTCCACGGGCGGCCCCGGCGGCCCCGGCGGGACGTTCACCACCGCCCGCCGTGGCCGGTTCCCGTTCCGCTTCACCAGCTACGGCGACCTGGCCACCGACAAGGCGTGGACCATCTCCTCCCCCAACGCGTTTCACGCCGTGGACGCGGTCGAACGCTTCGCGCCGCTGTTCCACCTGCTCAACGGCGACCTGTGCTACGCCAACCTCACGTTCGCCCAGCAGCCGGCGGTATGGCGCGACTTCGGCGTCAACGTGGCCCGCTCCGCGGCGAACCGGCCGTGGATGCCGGCGCTGGGCAACCACGAGATCGAGTTCGGCAACGGCCCGCACGGCTACGAGTCGTATCTGACCCGGTTCAGCCTGCCGTCGAACGGGATCCGCGGCCTGGCCGGCAACTTCTACAGCTACCGGGTCGGTTCGGCGCTGTTCATCTCCCTCGACGCCGACGACGTCATCTACCAGGACGGCGGCGCCTTCGCGGCGACCGACGTCGTCCCGCCGAACGGCGCGGCGACGATCCCCGCCGGTCACAGCCAGTACAACCGGCTCTACACCGGCCCGCTCGCCGCCGGCCCGAACGGCACGCTCACCCCTGGCGGGAACCTGCAGACCCGCTGGCTGGAACACACCCTCGCCGCCGCGCGGGCCGACCGCACCATCGACTGGATCATCGTCCAGACGCACCAGTGCCCGCTGTCGAGCTCCGCCACCGGCAACGGTTCGGACCTCGGCCTGCGCCAGGCGTGGCTGCCGCTGTTCGACCGCTATCGGGTCGACCTCGTCGTCTCCGGGCACGACCACGACTACGAGCGCACGTTCCCGGTCCGCGGCTTCGACCGCGACCGCGGGACCGAGGTCGCCGGCGGCGCGACCGTCGACACGCTGCGACCCCGGCCCGTCGTCACCGACCCGACCGCCGACACCTTCGACACCGACGCCGGCACCGTCTACCTGGTCCTCGGCGGCGGCGGGACCAGCGGCCCCACCGACAGCTACGGCGCCACCCCGACCGGCGCCCGGCAGGGCAAGGTCATCACGAGGCGGACGGAGATCACTCGGAACGCCTCCACCGGCGCCTACACCAAGTCGCCCGCCGACGCGGTCGAGGAAGCCGTGTGGTCGGCCCGACCGGACGCCAGCGGGCACCCGTACGGCATCGCCGTGTTCGACCTCGATCCCGGCAGCCGCCCCGGCGGCCCCACCACCATCACCGTGAGCTACCACCACGCTCCTCGCGTCCAGGCGGGCGCCCCCCCGCCCGCCTACACCCTGCTGGAACGCTTCACCCTGCGCCGCCGCCGCTCCGACTGACCGCCGACTGCGAGCCCCTCGGCCACCCACCGGCCCGGCTAGGCTCCCGGGCGTGGAGCTGCTTGAGGTGATGCGCACCGCCGGTGCCGTGCGGGAGTTCACCGGCGAGCCGGTGCCGGACGAGGTGCTCGAACAGGTTCTCGACGCCGCCCGGTTCGCCCCGAGCGGCGGCAACCAGCAGCCGTGGGTCGTGCTCGTCGTGCGCGACCCCGAGTTGCGCCGGCGGCTGCGCGACCTGGTCCGCGAGGGCTGGCGGGAGTACGTGGCGCAGCGACGCGCCGGGGTGCGGCCGTTCGCGCCCGGCCCGGACGGCCGCTGGCACGGGCCGGCGATCGACCTCGACGCCGCGGCCCGCACCCCGGCGCCGAGTGCCTTCGTCGACGCCTTCGACCAGGTGCCCGTCCTGCTCGTCCTCGCCGTGCGGCTCACCGCGCTCGCGGTGACCGACGTCGACCTCGACCGGCAGAGCGTCGTCGGCGGCGCGTCGATCTACCCGTTCGCGCAGAACATCCTGCTGGCGGCCCGGGACGCCGGCCTCGGCGGGACGCTGACCACCTTCGCCGCCCGGCGCGAGCCCGCGGCGGCCGCCCTGCTGCACATCCCGCCCGACCACGGCATCGCCGCCGTGCTGGCCCTCGGCTACCCGGCGCGGCGCACGACCCGGCTGACCCGCCAACCGGTCGGCGCCTTCACCCGCATCGACACCTTCGACGGCGCCGCCTTCGGTTCGGCGACCGCGGCGCCGCCGGGTGGGCGGCCGGATTCCCCGGCGGCCAGCTGAGATCCACGGTCGGTGGCCGGCACCGGCGGCCTGAACGAGGAGTGAACCCCGTCGCATCGGGGTATGGCCTTATTTTGTCGCGTCCCGCCCAACGACGTGCCGGGGCTGATCTCATCAGCGGATCACAAAGGTGGCGGGTATTATGACCGATATTGTCACGATGGTCGCCTCGATCAGCGAGTTTCCCACCGTCGAGGAAACAGACGCGATACTGAATGAATTGCGACGACTTTCTCGCGACGCGGCAACAACCAAACTGATCGATGATCTTCTGGAGCTCCGGTCACTACTCGGCGAGTCGAGTCGTGGCCACGCGCCGAGTAGTGAATCGACCAGAGTGCCGCAGCCCTATCCCACGGTCCCGGACGGGCCCCCCGCCGAGTGACCGGTCGGGCCGTCGCCCGCGCGCACGGGATCGTCCGACAGATCGGCCGGCCGGCGCCGCCTCCGCCTCTCCCGAGCCTTGTGGTCCGGTGAGCAGGGCAGCGGCCGCCGCGCCGGCATCCACGCGTCCCGACGCCGCAATCGTCTCAATGCGGGCGAGTTGCCCAGATGCCGCCAAACCCGTCCTCGTAATCACGGAGATGGCCACTGAAGGCTGGTGACGCGTACCGTAGGCGACATTTTCCGCGCCCATCCGCAGGCGGATCCTAAAGTAATTCTTGTCGAATCCCGACAACCCGCTCCCCGACTCGTCATACGCGCCGACCAGGAGGGTTCGGGTCCGGGAAACATCGACGCGCAGGTCTCCACCGGTCGAGGAATCGATATTTCGACGGCTTTCGGTGAACGCCACCAGGCCGCCGGTGGCGAGTGCGCTGTAATGCCCGCAACGCGGGCAGAACCACACAGAGCGGAGCGGAAATGTCCAGTGAAATCGGGGGACGAGGCGGGAGCCAGGCGGACGACGGCCCGCGTCGCGGGCCGAGCCGGCGGGCCGCCGTCGGCCTCGCGGCTGTCGTCGCCGGGGCCGGCACCGCGGTCGTCGCCGGAGCGGGCGCCGCGGCGGCGGCCCCGGTCACGGCGGCGACGACGACCGGGACCGGCACGACCGGGACCGGCACGACCGAGGCCGGCACGGCCGATCACGCCCGAACCGGGGCGACCGGGCGGATCGACGTCCACCATCACGCGATGCCGGCCGAGGTGCGCGCCTGGCTCGTCGAACACGGCCAGCTACCGCCGGTGGGCGGACCGCCGTTCGCGAACTGGTCCCTGCCGGCCGCGCTCGACACGATGGACCGCGGCGGCATCGCGACGGCCGTGCTGTCCGCGGCGATCCCGAGCGAGTTCACGCCGACGCCCGCGCTCGCCGCGCAGCTCGCCCGGCTCGCCAACGACACGATCGCCGACGTGGTCCGCGGCCATCCCACCCGGTTCGGTCTGCTCGCCTACGTTCCCCGGGCCACCCCGCAGATCGCCGTCGCGGAGATCCGCCATGCCTACGACGACCTGCACGCCGACGGCGTCCTGCTCATGGCCCACGACGGCGTCACCTATCTCGGGGATCCCGGGCTGGAGCCGGTGATGGCCGAGCTGAACGCGCGTGACGCGGTGGCCCTGGTGCATCCGTTCAACCTGCCCGGCGCGACCGGCATCGCCGTTCCGGCGTTCGTCGCCGACTTTCTGGCCGACACGACCCGTGCCGCCGTGCAGCTCGTCGTCAACGGGGTGCTGGAACGGTATCCACGGATACGGTGGATCCTCGCCCACGGTGGTGGCTACTTTCCGTACCAGGCGGCCCGGCTCGCCCTTACCCGCAGCCTCGGTTACGGCACCGACCTCGCCACCGTCGACCGGACGCTGCGCCGCTTCTTCGTCGACACCGCCGGGCCCATGTCCCCGTACAGCACGCCCTCCCTGCTGGCCGCCATCGGGGTCGACCGGATCCTGTACGGCTCGGACTACAACGCCGTACCCGCCGACACCGTGTTCGCGGGCCGCGACGCGTTCCTCGCCGACCCGGCGCTGAACCCGGCGGCCCGCCGCACGATCGCCCGGGACAACGCGCTGGCCCTGTTCCCGACGATCGCCGCCCGACTCGCCGCCGGCCGCCGCTGACCGCCGCCGACTCGCCACCGACTCGCCACCGGCCGCCACCTGTCGGCTACCACCGACCGCGGTGGACTACCACTGTCCGCGGTGGACGACCTCGTCGTAGGGGCGGCGGTCGAGGCGTTCCACCGGCCGCAGCGGCCCGTCGTCGGGGTAGCCCAGGCCGATCATGTAGGCGACGCGGTGGGTGGCGGGCACGCCGAGAATCCGGCGGGCGGCCTCCTGGTCACCGACGGCCGAGTGCCCGCCACCGACGCCGAGGTCCGTCGCGGTCAGCAGCATCAGCATGGTCGCCTGGCCGAGGTCGTACTCGTCCATGAGCCGGTAGCGCTCCGACTCCGGCTCGGGAAGCACCAGCACGATCGTCGCCGCCGAACTCGCGATGTGACCGGCGCCGCGCCAGATCGTCGCCAGTTCGCCGAGCACCGCCCGGTCGGTGACGAGCACGAAGTCCCACCGCTGCCGGTTCGACGCCGACGGGGAACGCCACCCGGCCTCCAGGATCCGCTCCAGGTCCTCGGCCGGCACCGGCCGGTCCTGGTAGCTGCGGACGTTACGACGAGCACGGATCGCATCCCAGGTCTCCACGCCGTCGACCCTAGTGGAACCCGGGTGCTGTGCCGGCGGACCGTCCGCCGGCACCCATACTTGAGGCGGAGGGCGCCCCCGGCTCGATGCAGGGCCACCCTGCCGCCGACCCGGCCGGTGTCGGCGGTGCCCGGCAGGAGGAGGACGCGGTGGACGTGGTGGGCGCGTTGGCACCGTCCGGGCGGCAGATGGAGCTCGTGCACGGAGAGAGCAGCGTGACCATCACCGAGGTCGGCGGTGGGCTGCGCGAGTACCGGATCGGTGCCGCGCCGGTCCTCGACGGCTACGGCGCCGACGCGATGGCCAGCCGCGGGCGCGGGCAGTTGCTGCTCCCCTGGCCCAACCGGATCGCGAACGGCCGCTACACGTTCGGCGGCACCACCCACCAGCTCCCGGTGAACGAGGTGGCGCTCGGCAACGCCAGCCACGGGCTGACCCGCTGGTCGGCCTGGGAACTCGACCGCCTCGGCCCGGCCGCGGTCCGCGCCTCGTTCATCCTGCGCGCCCAGAGCGGCTACCCCTTCACCGTGAGCTTCACCGCGGAATACCACCTCGGCGACGACGGCCTGACCGTCACGATGACCGCCACCAACCTGGGCAGCCAGCCAGCGCCCGTCGGGATGGGCGCCCATCCCTACCTGACGACGGTCGGGGCGGACGGCGCCGCGGTGCGGGCCGACGACGTCGAACTCACCGTCCCGGCGGCGACGTGGCTGGAGACCGACGACCGTTCGATTCCCACCGGCGCGCGGGAGGTCGCCGGCGCGCCCGTCGACTTCCGCCTGCCCCGCCCCATCGGCTCCCTCGCCCTGGACACCTGTTACACGGGCCTCTCCCGCGATCCGGACGGGCGGGCACGCGTGCGGCTGGGCGCACCTGGCGGCGGTTCGGTGACGGTGTGGATGGACGAGACCTGGCCGTACGTGCAGGTCTTCACGGGGGACACGCTGAGCCCGCAGGAGCGGCGGCGCAGCATCGCGGTCGAACCGCTGACCTGCCCGGCGAACGCGTTCAACAGTGGGGACGGCCTGCGCGTCCTCGATCCCGCCGAGACCGTCGGCGGCACCTGGGGCATTCAGCCCACCGCCGGCTGACTCGCGCCCGGGGGTGGCAACACCCGGCGGCTGGGCCGTGCGGGTTGGCCGCAGGTGCGCCGCAGGGTGCGCGGGTGCGCCGCAGGCGCGGACGTGGGCCGCAGGCGCGGAGGTGAACGGCCCCGCCGGCCCGTGCGCGCGGACGAGCGGGCGCGCCGTCACCGGTGACCGTCTTGTCCTGGCCGGACGAGAACGGGATCGAACATATCCCGGGCCATCCCGCCGTGCACGTTACGTTCAGCGCACTCGGAAAAAACGAATTTGTTACGCGCCACCCGGCCGTCACACCGGGGACGACGGCCACGAGTCGGCCGCGAGACGCGAGATCTTCGGTCAATGGAGCTGATGACCGCACGTTATCTCCCCCTCGATCCGAATCCGAGAAATATTTCGCGCGATCCGGCCCGCCGCCGCCGATCGCCAGGACCGCCGCGGACCAGCACCGCAGCCACCCGAACCCCGCCTCCGCTCGGCAGCAGTCCGGCTAGTTCCGCAGATCAGGGTTCGCGTCCGCGTGACAGGCGCACATGCGGGGGCTATGGTGCATTTCAGCCGCTTCCGCGGAGTCCAGGTGCGCCGAAGCATCGCCCGCTCGTTCGCGGTTGACACCGTCGCACACACCGTCCGTGTGCAGGTAATTACCTTTTGTTTCCTTGCATCTATTCGCCCGGCGGGGGAAGAACGTGGTATCACGCTCGGCAGTGTTTTCGCGACGCATCATGATGGGTTTGCCGACCCATCGCAGCGGCCCCCACGGCTCGCCTCATCTCCCGTCCATCGAGCGTCGCCCGAGAAGCGGTCACCCGAGCACGCCCGGGCCGGAGACCCGCGCCTTGTTCCGGCCCGCCGCGTCCCGGCAGGCACTGGCCCTGGGAGTGGCGGCCGCGGTGGCGGCGCTGGCCGCCGGCTGCGGCAGCTCCTCCTCGGACGCGAGCCCGCCCGCACCCACCACCCAGGTGGTGACCAGCATGACCGGGGAGAAGACGACGGTTCCCCTGAAGATCGACCGCATCGCCGAGCAGTTCCCCGCCCACACCGTCACCGACATCATGCTCGGCGTCGGCGACAAGCTGGTGGCCATCCCCCAGAATGTCAAGACGATCCCGTTCCTGCGGAAGGTCTACCCGGGCGTCAACGACCTTCCGGAGCTCTTCCGGAACGGCGGCAAGGTGAACATGGAGGAGCTTCTCAAGCTCAAGCCGGACGTCGTCTCCACGATCAGCGGCGGCGATACCATGACGCCGTTCACGCAGGCCGGTCTACCCGCGGTCAACATGGCTTTCAACACCTTCCCGGAACTGGCTCCATCCATTCAGCTCGCCGGAAAGGTGTACGGCGGCGCCGCCGCCGCCAAGGCCAAGGAATTCAGCGACTACGTGAACGCCAAGCTGGCGATGGTCCAGTCGCGGCTGGCGAAGCTGCCGGCGACCGAGAAGCCGAGCGTCGTGCACATCGCCAGCTACCCACCCGTGGTCGTCGACGGCGGGAAGTCCCTCATCGACGGCTGGATCAACATCGCCGGCGGCACCGACTCCGCGAGTGGGGTCAAGGGCACGCACGTCACGGTGTCGATGGAGCAGCTCCTGCAGTGGAACCCGGACGTGCTGATCATCGAAACACCGGGTGGTGACCAGGGCCTGGCGGCCAACTCCGCCCAGTCCGTCGTCGACAACCTGGCGAAGTCGCCGGGNTGGGCCGACCTGAAGGCGGTCAAGGCCGGTCGGGTCTACCTCAACCCGCAGGGTCTCTACCCGTGGGACCGGTTCGGTCCGGAGGAGGCCCTGCAGATCCAGTGGACGGCTAAGGTGCTGCACCCCGATCTGTTCACCGACGTCGACATCCGGTCCGAGACCCGGAACTTCTACCAGAAGTTCTTCAACTACCACACCACCGAGGCGGATCTCGATCAGATCCTCCAGGTCGGCAGCAAGTAACCGCACGACACTCGGTAACCGCACCACACTCGGTAACCGCACCACACTCGGACCGAAGGGACCGCGCCCGCCGGCGCAGTGATGACCATCTCCATGCGATTCGGCTTGCCCGGAGGGCGCGGCGATCTGGACGGGGCCGGTTCCACCTCCACGGTGGAACTGGCCCGCGTCGCCGAGACTCTCGGCTACGAAAGCCTGTGGTTCACCGACGGCCACCTCAGTTCCGTTGGTTCCCGGACGATGAGAGCCCGTTCCTCGCCGATCCCGTTGGCCGCCGCCGTCGCCGCGTCGACCAGCCGGATCCGGATCGGCTTCACCGCCCTGCACCTCACCCTGCACGACCCGATCCGGCTGGCCGCCGACCTCGCGACGCTCGACCGGCTCTCCGGCGGTCGGGTCACCCTCGGGGTCGGCTGGCCGATCGCCCCGTACACCAGGGCCTACCAGGACACCAGGGCCGACCAGGGCGCCGGCCCGCCCCAGGTCGACCTGCCCGACGCCCTCGACACGCTCGTCGGTTACTGGCGGGGCCGGACGCGCACGGCCGACGGCGCGCAGTTCCGGGTGGAGCCGACCCCCGCCCAGCATCCCCACCCGCCGATCGAGGTGGCCGCCCACACCGACGAGGCCATCGTCTGGGCGGCCAGCCGCGGCTACGGGCTGCTGCTGTCCGCCGTGCAGACCATCGCCTCCCTGGCCGCCTGTCTGGAGGTCTACACCTCGCATGGCGGGAAGGCCGGCGACGTCCGGGTGGAACGGTTCTGCCTCGTCGCCGAGTCGGATGCCGCCGCCCGGGAACGCGCCACCCCGATCGTCGTCCGGTTGACCCGGCGGCTGGCCGCGCTCGGCAGCGACGAGCACGGCCACCAGTCCGTCGGGACGTCCGACCTCGACCCGTTCCGCTTCCACGACGAGACGGCGGTCATCGGCGGGCCCACGACGGTCGCCCGCCGGTTCGCCGAGCTGCGCGACGAGCTCGGCGTGCAGCGGGTGAACCTGCGCCCGTCGTTCAGCGGCACCGCGTCGCTGGCCCTGCAGCAGAGCACCGTGCGGATGTTCGCCGCGAAGGTGGCACCCCTGCTGGCGCAGCCCGCGATCCGGAGGGTGACCTCATGACCCGCCCCGCGGTCCCGGCCAGCACGGATCCAGCCGGCGCTGATCCGCCCGGCACGGATCCAGCCGGCACGGATCCGGCCAGCACGGATCCGGCCGGCACAGGCTCGGCCGGCACAGGGCCGCTCACGGTGACCGAACAGGATGGTGTCGGCGAGGGCGGCGACACGGGTGGCGGCCTGACGACTCGGGGCCGCAGCGGGCCTGGTGCCCGGGCGACCGCACGGGTCCGCGCGACGCTCGGCGATCACCTGCGGGTCGTCCTGCTCGCCGTGGGCCTGCTCGTCCTGGTCGTGATCTCCTTCGGGCTGGGCCGGTACGCGCTGAGCCCGGCCACCGTCGTGCGCGTCCTCGCCCACGAGCTGTTCGGTATCGAGGGTTCCGTCGCCGGGCAGGACCGGGCCGTGGTGATGGACATCCGGATGCCCCGGATCCTCGCCGCGCTGCTCGTCGGGGCGGCGCTGGCCTCCTCCGGCGCCGCCTACCAGACGATGTTCCGCAACCCGCTGGTCTCCCCCGAGATCCTCGGGGTGGCGGCGGGGGCCGGCTTCGGCGCCTCCGTGTCGATCCTCATCGGCCTGGACACGACGCTGCTGCAGATCATCTCGTTCGGCTGCGGGTTGCTCGCCGCGGTGCTGTCGCTGATCATCGCCCGGGTGGTCGGGAAGGGATCGCTGATCATCCTGGTACTCGGGGGCATCATCATCGGCGCGATGTTCAACGCGCTCATCTCCAGCGTGCAGTACTTCGCCAACCCGGAGACGACCCTGCCGGAGATCACCTTCTGGCTGTTCGGCAGCCTGGNCCGGGCCAGCATGCACGGCCTCATCGTGCCCGCGATCATCGTCGCGGTGTGCCTCACCCTCCTGTACGCGGTGCGCTGGCAGCTCACGGTCCTCGCGACCGGCGACGACGAGGCCCGGTCGCTGGGGGTCAACCGCACGCGGATCTGGGCCCTGACGATCGGCGCGTCGACGCTCATGACGGCGACCGCGGTCAGCGTCGCCGGCATCATCGGCTGGGTCGGGCTCGTCGTCCCGCACCTGGCGCGGTTCACCGTCGGGCCGTCGTTCAACCGGCTGCTGCCGGTGACCGCCCTCATCGGCGCCGGCTACCTGCTCGCCGTCGACGACGTCGCCCGCACCGCCTCCTCGCTCGACCTTCCCCTGGGCATCCTCACCGCGCTCATCGGCGCCCCGTTCTTCGTGGCCCTGCTCGCAAAGGCGGGTCGTCAATGGCTGTGAGCGACCCGGCGGACGTCGAGGTCACGGGGCTGTCCTTCGGCTATGGACGCGGCGGCCACCGCATCACCGACGTCTCGCTGAGCGTGCGGTCGACCGAGGTCTGCTGCCTGCTCGGACCCAACGGTGCCGGCAAGACCACGCTGCTGCGCTGCCTTCTCGGCCTGCTCCGGCCCGAGCGCGGCACGGTGCGCATCACCGGCCGGGACATCGGCACGCTGGCGCCGCGGGAGCTCGCCCGGCGGGTGGCCTACGTCCCGCAGAGCACCTCCTCGCCGTTCCCGTTCACCGCGCTCGACATCGCCGTCATGGGGCGCACGCCCCACCTCGGCATGCTGGAGGCACCGGGTGCCGCCGACCGCCGCGGCGCCCTGGCCCAGCTCGACCGGCTGGGGATCGCGCACCTGGCCGACCGCTCGTTCGCCGCGCTGTCCGGTGGCGAACGCCAGCTCGTGCTGCTCGCCCGCGCACTCGTCCAGCAGGCGGCAATCCTCATCCTCGACGAGCCGACCGCCGCGCTGGACTACGGCAACGAGGTGCGCACCCTGCACGTCGTCGCCGAGCTGGCCCGGGAGGGGCATGCCGTGATCATGACCACTCACCAGCCGTCGCACGCACTGACCTACTCCAACCGGGCGGTGCTCATGCGCGGTGGCGTGGTCATCGCGGACGGGCATCCCGACGACGTCGTGACCGGCGAGCGCCTCAGCGACCTCTACGGCGTGCCCGTCCACGTCACCGGCGTGACCCTGCCACCCGGCCACGACCGCCGCGAGGTGCGGACCTGCGTCCCGATCCCCGCGCCCCGGTCGGCCCCTCTTCTCCGCCGCTGAACCCGCATCCCGACCCGCCCGACCCGCCCAACCCGCACGCCGTGCCCGTCCTCCCCGGGCCCGGATCACGCGGCCCTGCCCCCGCCGCCGGTGCTCCGCAATCCACCCAAGGACAATCCTGTGACCGGAGTAATCCGGCCACCCGCCAGGGAATTTCCCGGAAACATCTTCCCGCGCACCTACCAGCACGTTATAGTTTCACTCTGTCGGTCCGTTCCGGTCCACGGACCATAGCGGCAGGCGCGGCAATCCGTCCGGTCAACGGGTTGCGTCGGGCGCCGCCGCCCACGACATTCACCGTCACCGTGAAATATCGCTGGCACGGAACTCAGCGGACCAGCGCACCGTCTTCACGAGGCCTCCCGGGACCATTTCGGGACCATCCTCCGGCGCTCGAACCGGCCCGGCCTCGCCCGACATTCCACCGGCCCCGCGGCATCCAACGCCCAGGCCCGTGCGCGTCAGGAGGAGCACTAAGATGCCCGAGTCCGAGCTCGTCGTCGATCCCGCCAGGATTCGGCAGTTCGGGGATCCGACCGACACCGTGTTCTGCCTCGTCACGAACGCCTCCCTGCTGGACGACATCCGACTCGTCCGTACTGCTCCGTACCTGGACTACCGAATCCTGGAGTTCCGCGGCGGCGAGGACGAGTTCGCCCGGCTCATGCGGGAGGAAGTCCCGGAGCAGGCCCACGTGCTGGTCATGTCGCCCGACTGCTTCTTCCAGTCGCCGCCGGTGGACGTCCTCGGACCCCGCCGCAAGCTGCTCGGGATGGCCTGCAACTCGACCCCGACCGACCGGGCGACGCTGCGGCACTTCCTGCGCTGCATCGAGGCCACCGATCCGCAGGCCCAGGAGGACTTCTCCGACCGCTTCTTCGAGCTCGCCGAGCGCGGCGAGACGCTGGAGTACCGCGACGCGCGCCACGGCACGGTCGCGACCCTGCGCCTGTTCGACCGCGAGCTGGTGTGGAACCAGCAGGCCNGTCTCGTCGGCTGGGGCGAGCAGCAGATTGTGCCCGCCGGCGAGATCAGTGTGCTCCCCATCGAGATCCGGGAGTTCGAGGACTATCTCCGGCTACCCCTGGACGGCGAGATCGTGATCCAGGGCTACCCGATCCTGCATTCCGGCACGCCGTCATTCTCCCGGCGCGACCAGGAACGCATCCACAGCGAACTCTGGCCGCTGCACGAGTACGCGGTCGTGGCCCGGGTCGAAAACGGTCTCATCACCGAAATGACTTCCCCCGAGCCCGCCGGCCGTGCTATTGTGGAGATGTTCGAGGCGCTCTTCCAGGTTGATTCCCGGTACCGCATAGTCTGGGAGATCGGCCACGCGCTGAACACCACTCTCGACCTGCTTCCCGGTAATCACGCGATGAACGAGGTCTACGGGTCCACCCAGGGCTGTCTGCACTGGGGAATCGGGCTTACGCCGTTCACGCAGTACCATCTCGACATCATCTCGCCGGGAACGTTCGTCACGAACGACCAGGGTGATGTCCTACTCGGCACGCGGATCCCGTCCGCGATGCCCCTCAAGAGTCCGGTCGGCCTGGCCAACTGATCGGTCCGGACGAGGAACGTTCTCGTCTGTCCACCGCATTCCAACGGATTGACGGAAGGAGGTGATCACTGTGGAGAAGGTCGCGCAGAAGAAGATCCAGGTGAAGAAGAACGACCGCTACCTGGGCACCCTCCTCGGCTAATGCCGTTGAGAAGGGGTGGGTCGGCTGGACCGGGCCGACCCACCCCGACCAGGCCGCGCCCCCAGGCTGCTCTGCCGGCCGACGTTCGCACCACCACCGGTCGATCTCTTCGGTTGTCCCGCCAAACCAGTCCTCTCGCGCCGCGCCCCCTGGTGGTCCCCATGGCACAGTTCCTCGTGCGTCCCGACCTGCATCGGGAGTTCACCGGCCCACACTCGACGTTCTGCCTGCTGACCCAGGCCGACCGGGCCACGGACTTCACCCTCGCGCCCAGCAGCCGCTACGGCAGCGTCGTGCACCGCACCCTCGAGGCCGACGAGAGCCTCCAGGACGCCCTGGGCGACCAGCGCATTCCCGCCGACGCCGACGTGTTCGTCGTGTGCCCGGACCGCTTCCTCGTCTCCCCCGAGCCCGCGGTGGTCGGGCCGCAGCGGCGGATCGCGGTGATGCCCTGCGGCTCGACGCCCGTCACCGACGCCCAGGTCGCCTACTTCCTGTCGGTGGTCGAGCAGACCGACCCGGCCGATCTGGAGACCCGCGCCGACCGGCTGTTCGCCGCGCTCGGCGAGGCCGACCACGTCAAGCTGGCGGACCTCGCCGGGCACGCCTCGGCCCGCTTCGTCATCTCCGGCGACTACGAGTGGAACCAGCAGGCCGGCGCGCTGGCGGCGGGCGAGCAGCAGATCGCGCCGGCCGGCGAGGCCAGCGCCGTCCCCACGGACCTCTACCGGTTCGACACGAGCCGCCGGCTGGGGCTGGACGGGCAGATCGCCCTGCGCGGCGCCCCCATCGTGCACCGCGGTGACGACCCCGCGGTGCTCGCCGAACAGGCCCGGCTCTTCGACGACCTGGACGTCCTGCGCACGGCCACGGTGGTGCTCGACCTCGCCGACGGGATGGTCACCGACTGCCACGCGGTGGACGCCGCGGGCAAGCGCGCGGTCGACGCGCTGGGCGAGCTGTTCGCCGCCGACGACGCCTACCGGGTCGTGTGGGAGTTCGGCATCGGGCTCAACCCGGTGTTCGACCAGCAGCCGGGCAACTGCGGGATGAACGAGATGTACGGCGCGGCCGACGGGATCGTCCACCTCGGCTTCGGGCTGACCCCGACGACCCGCTACGCGCTCACCTTCACCTGCGCCGACACGGTCCTGTCCGACCCCGCCGGGACCCGGCTCGCCGGCCCCGCCGCGCGGCGGATGCGCCGGCGGCGCACCCCGACCTGCGGCTGCTGACCGGGCCGACGGCCACCCGCACCACGACGCCGCCCGCCGCGGGCATGCCGATGCCCCGGCGATCCGGCCGCACACCGCCAAACGGGAAGGAGCCCAACCATGACCGACGACCCGCGCACCTGGTACGGGGACCCGAGGGCGGCCGCCGCCGCCCGCACTGCCGACCTGACGGACCTGCGCACGCAGGTCGACACCATGCTCGACACGATGATCGAGAAGTTCTACGCCGAGATCCCGTACGCGGACCACCAGGCCCGCGGCGAAGAGATCAACATGGCGTACTACAAGCGGCACAACATCGAGACCATCCTCCGGCTGCGCCGCAAGCGCACCATCGACGCGCTCGCCATCGGCTACTTCACCAAGCGCGATCCGGTGCGCGGCGCGGCGTGGGCGCACTACGTCGAGGACGAGATGCTCCACGACGAGTGGTTCGCCGGGGACCTCGGCAAGGTCGGCGTGACCAAGGCGGAGATCTACGCCACCGAACCGTTCCAGGCCACGAAGCTGCTCACCGGTTATCTCCAGTACGGCATGGAGTTCGAGGGCACCCCCCTGGCCCTGCTCTGCAGCGTCTACTTCGTCGAGTACACGACGACGAAGACCCAGCCGTCGTGGGTGAAGAACCTCGAGGACCAGCTCGGCCGGGAGAAGCTCGCCGGCGCCCGGCGCCACGTCGGCACCGACATCGCCGACGAGCACGCCGACTTCGTCTGGGGGGTGCTGACCTCGCTGGTGGGCTCGCCCGACGACGAGGCCAAGGTCATCGCGCACGTCAAGACGGTGGCGAACCTGTGGGTGGCCTACTTCATCGAGCTGTACCAGGCGGTGGTGGCCCCCGCGAGCGGCGCACTCGAGGCGGCGGGCAGCATCGCCGCCCGGTTCGCCTGAGCCTGACGGCACCGTACGGAGGAGACGGGGGGGATCATGTCCGTACCGCCGTCGGCCGCGTCGCCCGGGGCCCCGGCCGGTTTGGCCCCGGCCGGGGCCCCGGCCGGCCATGCCGTCGTCCGGTTCTCCGGGGACTGCGAGCTCAGTCCGTCGGAGGACCGCTGGTTACAGGAGGGGCTCGCGGCGGCCCTGCCCGATCTGCGGATGGCGGAGCTGTTCGCCGCGCGCCCCGAGCTGTTCCGCGAGGCCGACCATCTCATCGTCGGCGTCGACCGGGCCAGCGGCCAGCCGGTGTCCGCCCTGGGCGCGAGCTGGACCGCGACCGCGGCCGGCGAGCGGTTCCTGCACATCGGCGTGCAGTTCGTCGACGCCCGGGTGCGCCGCGGCCCGGTGTTCAGCACGAGCTGGCTGGCGTTGCTCGAGGACGTCGTCGCCGCCGGCGGATTCCCGCTGCTGTCCGCGCTGCGTACCTACAACCCGGTCGCCTACTGCGCGATGCGGGCCTACGGCCGGCTGCCTGGCGCCGTGATGTACCCGGAGGTCGGTCCTGTCGACCAGGACCCCGACGTGACCCGGCTGGCCGGCGAGATCGCGGCGACGCTCGCCCCGGGGGCACCGTTCGACCCCGCCAGCGGCCGCATCGCCGGGATCGGCGTCCCGCGCGGGCTCTACCGCGGCCGTCCGCGCTGCGACGACGCGGCGGTCAACGAGCACTTCGAGCGGCACACCGTGCCCGGCGACCGCATCCTCTGCGTGGTGCACATCCGCGAGACGGCGACGGTGGACGCGATCGTCGACAACTTCGTCCGCCGCACGACACGGTCGGCGCCGGGCGCCGCCACCCCGGCCGATCCGGCCGCGCCGCCCCTCTCACCCGCCGACCACGGCGGACCCATCACGAGACCGAGGCTTCGGGAGCTGTAGATGCTGGAACTGACAGACAAGGTTGCGGCCGTCGTCGGCGCGGCGTCGGGCATTGGCCAGGCCATCGCGATCGCCCTGGCCGACCAGGGCGCCGTCGTCGAATGCGCTGACGTCGACACCACCGGCGTCGAGGAGACGGTGGCGGCCATCGTCGCCGCCGGCGGCACCGCGAAGGCGTCCACCGTCGACGTGCGTGTCTCCGCCGAGGTGGACGACCTGTTCGCCCGCGTGGTCGCGGACCGGGGCCGGCTCGACATCGCCGTCGGCACCCCCGGCATCAACATCCGCAAGCCCCTGATCGACTACACCGACGACGACTACACTGCGGTCACCGACGTCAACCTGCGGGGCAGCTTCCACGTCCTGCGCGGCGCCGGACGGATCATGGCGAAGCAGGGCGGCGGCAGCATCATCGTCATCTCGTCCATCAGCAGCCGGGCCGTCGAACCCGGCCAGGTCATCTACGCGGGCACGAAGGCGGCCCTGGCGCAGATGGTCCGCGTACTCGCCGCCGAGCTCGGGAAGTCCGGCGTGCGGGTCAACGCGATCGCTCCGGGCCCGGTCGAGACCGCGCTGACGGTGCCGATCCGCTCCAGCGCTGCCTGGGCGGACGCGTACGCGCAGAAGGTCGCCGTCGGCCGCTGGGCGCGGCCCGCCGAGATCGCCGGCCCCGCGGTCTTCCTGGCCTCGGACGCCGCGACCTACGTCAACGGCGAGGTCTTGTTCGTCGACGGCGGCTGGGTGGACCTCGACGCGCAGTTCGCGGACGAGAGCGCCGTCGGCTCCGGCTGAACCCGCGACGCGGTGGACCCGTGATGCCGGTGGACCCGTGACGCCGGTGGACCCGTGACGCACTGAACGAGGCAAGCGCACCCGATGAGGCAAGCGCAGTAGAGGGGGGAAGCGCAGTGGACATCGCCGTCATCGGCGCGACCGGTGTCGTCGGCCGGGAGTGCCTGGCCCTGCTCGACGGGGGGATCCTGCCCGACGTGGGCCGGGTCCTCCCCGTCGCGTCGGCCGGCTCGGCGGGCCGCGATCTCGGCGCCGAGCAGGGGCTGGACCTGAAGATCGAGCCGGTCGTCGCGCTGGAGGACGTCGATCCGGCGGGCGTCGACATCGCGATCTTCAGCGCCGGCGCGCCGATCAGCACCCGGCTGGCGCCGGTCTTCGCTGCGGCGGGCGCGCTCGTCGTGGACAACAGCTCCGCGTTCCGGATGGAGGACGACGTCCCGCTCGTCGTCCCCCAGGTCAACCCGCAGACGCTGGACTCGCGCCCGGCCCGGGGCATCGTGGCCAACCCGAACTGCTCCACGATCCAGCTCGTGCGGGCGCTGCACCCCCTGCGCGCGCTCGGCGAGATCGACCGGGTGATCGTGTCCAGCTACCAGTCCGCCTCCGGCGGCGGCCTGCGGGGACTCGAGGAGCTCGCCGACACCACCCGGGCGCTGCTCGACGGCGCCGACCCCGCCGCCGCCCGGCCCGGGAAGTTCGGCCAGCCGCTGGCGTTCAACCTGATTCCCGAAATCGGCCTGCGCGACGCCGACGGACACTCCCACGAGGAACGCAAGCTGCGCCGGGAACCCCGCAAGATCATGGGTATGCCGGAGCTGCGGGTCGCGGCGACTGCGGTTCGGGTCGCCGTCGTCAACGGCCACTCGGAGGCGGTGCACGTCAGCTTCACCGCCCCCGTCAGCCCCGACGACGCCCTTGCCGCGCTGCGGGCCACCCCTGGCCTGCGGGTGTACGGCAACGACCCCGCGGACGGTTACCCGATGCCGCAACCGGTCTGCGCGTCGCCGACCGAACGCCGGCTCGTGCACGTCGGGCGGGTACGGGCCGACGAGGACGACCCCTGCGCCCTGTGGCTGTGGGTCGTCGCCGACAACCTCACCGTCGGCGCGGCGCTCAACGCACTGGAGATCGTGAGCCTGGCCGCCGGGAAGTCCTGGCTCTGATGGGGCCAGGAGATGTGACGGTGACCGGGGCTTTGACGGGGCTCGGGGACGTCGTCGTTCTGAAGTTCGGCGGGGCGGCCTTCGCGGCGCCCCGCGCCCACCACACCATCGCCCGCCACGTCGCCGACCGGCTGCGCGCCGACGGGTCCGCCTCGCCCGGCGGCGCGCCGACCCGGGCCATCGTCGTCGTCAGCGCCGTGGCCGGCGAGACCGACCGGCTCGGGACGGCCCTGCGGGCGGTCAGCCCCGATCCCGACCGTGACCTGCTCGCTGCGGCGCTCATGACCGGCGAGACGGTCAACGTCGCGCTCATGACGGCGGCGCTGCGCGACGCCGGGCTCGCGGCGGTGGCGCTGACCGCGGCCGACACCGGCTTCGTCGGCGCCGGCGAGCCGCACTGCGCGGACCTTCGCAGCATCGACGGCAGCGTGCTGGCGAGCCTCGTCGAGCCCGCCGGGACGGTGCTCGTCATCCCCGGTGGGCAGGCCGTGGACGGCCACAGGCGGCCGATCATGCTGGGCCGCAACAGCTCGGACCTGTCGGCGATCGCCGCCGCGATCGCCGTCGGGGCCCCGGCCTGCGAGATCTTCTCCGACTCGCCGGGGATCTGCACCGCCGACCCACGCCTCGTGCCGGACGCGCGCACCCTGGCCACGGTCGACTATGACACGATGATCACAATGTCGCGGCACGGCGCGAAGGTGCTGCACCACTCGGCCGTCGCCTGGGCCCAGCGGCACGGCGTGGAGATCCGCTGCCGTTCCCTGCTACCGGACGGTCAGGTGTACTCGGTCGTCGCCGCCGGCCGTACAAGCTCCGCCGCGGTCCTGGTGCACGGCACGGGCACGGTCTGGGCCGGCGAGCCGGACCTGGTGCGGGCGACGCAGGCGGAGCTGGCCGAGCTCGGCTCGGACGCCGTCACCGTCCCCGAAACCGTCACCGTCCCCGAAACCGTCACCGTCCCCGAGACCGTCACCGTCCCCGAGACCATCACCGTCCCGGAGACCATCACCGTCTCCGAGACCGGCGCCACCGCGGCAACCGGCGTCGTCGCGGCAGGGGGCGCCGTCGTCGAAGCGGCCGGCGGCCCCGTCGCCCATCTCGTGCTCGCCGACACGGCGCGTGATCTGCGTCCCCGGGGTCTGCGCCACCGGGCGGACCTCTGCCTGGTCACCACGCTGTTCCCGGACGGGCGGCTGCACCACCGCCTCGTTCCCGCCGCCGACGCGCCCGCCGTGGCCCGCGCCGAGCACGACCTGGTCGTGGCGTAGAGCGCCGCTCGAGAGTTGTATCGGTGGGAGTCGCCCTGGCGGGTCGCGATCGCCCCATGGCGGGCGGCGCGGTTCCGCGGAACATCAAGATCGATGCCGCGTAGCGGCCAGCAGATGCTGGAGACTCATTCCGGTCCGCCCGGTCTCCGACCGTCATCGGGCTCCAGCATTCCCGGCCGAAACCGCTGTCGGCGATCGAGTGGCGGGCGTCTCCTCCGACTTGGGCGAGCCCACCAGCCACCACACCCCCGTAGCTCCCCGTGATCAGAGATGAACGGAATCGAGCCGAGGGGTAGGTACGGTTTCAGGCCGAAAAACCGTACCGAAGCCTCGGCACGATCTGGCCGCAATCTGTCCGGAACCCAGGTTTGCGGGCAGGACGGCCGCGGCGGTGCGGCGGTGCGGCGGTGCGGCGCGGGCTGCCGGGGCAGCGCGCGCCGACCCGTCAGCCCCCGATCGACTCGGCGAGGACCCCGGCTGCCGCCTGGGCGATCACGGCCGTCCCCCGGTCGAGCACGTCGGTGCGCCACTGCGGGTCCGGCGGGTCGAACGCCTCACGCATGAGCAGCCCGATCCTGGCAACCTGCTCGGGATCCGGACCGCTCCGCTCCGGATCATCCTGATCCGCTGGGCCAGCCTGCTGCACCGAGCCAGCCTGCTGCACCGAGCCACCCTGCTGCCAGAGCCAGTTGTCCGCCTGCAGGGCGCGCAGCACGGTCAGGCCGTCCTGGGTACCGAACTCGCAGGTGATGGCCGTGATCTCCGCGTCGGCGAGGTCCTGGAGCAGGGCACGGGCGGAGTTGCCGCCGATCGGCGTCGAGCTCGACGTCCCCTCCTCGGAGTTCGTCAACGCGTCGCCATACCAGGCCCGGGCCCGCCGCGGGGCGCCCGGGTCCACGCCGCCGCGGAAGATCGGCTCGGCGGCGCCGCGGTCGCCGAGTCCGGTGTGCAGGTCGATGTAGGCGACCCGCTCGTATCCCGTCAGGTACTCGCCGATGATCGTGTGCCAGGTCCGGTGGGACCAGCACGGCGCCGATCCGCCGTAGAACAGGCCATCCGGGTGGGTGTACTGGCCGGACGTGACGATCTGCTGCACCTCCCGCACCCCCAGCCGGCCGGCGTGCGCCAGCAACGCGGCGTCGGCCTCGGCGTGGGCGGGCCCCTCCCAGTCGGCGGGCAGCAGCGTGGGGTGCAGCGCGCCATAGCCGCTGTCCGGCGGCAGCGCCGCGTGGTCGACGAAGTTGCGGTTGACGTCGATGTTGTCCTCGTTCACCCGGCGGCGGTGGGAGAAGCCGAAGGGATTGAGCGCGTGCACCAGGACGACCGACAGCCCCGTCCACGCGGCCTCGTGCAGGGCCCGAAGCTGGCAGGCCGACCCGGCGAATCCCTCCGCGCCGTGGGTGCCACTGACCAGGACGAGCACGGACCGCCCACGGCTGGCGCCGATGCGCGCCACGTCCGTGCTCAGGGGCTCGCCCCGGGCGCCCCGCAACTCCCCGAGCGGGAACGACTCGAGGTGCGCGCCACGATCGCGGGCCGCCGCGAGAAAGCGCTGCCGCGCCTCGCCGTAGTTCGCGGAGAAGTACATCCGTCCCCCTGCGCCGTGGTTGGTTCAGTGTTCCGATGGACTCGTGGCCGGCATCGCCGCCGCCTCGGCGCCGTGCTCGGGTGCGCGGGCCTCGGGTACGTCGCCGCCTGCCGGCCGGGATTCGGGCCGGGGCCGGCCGCGAACCTGGCCGAGCGCCATCACCACGCCTGTGATCACGATAAGCAGCACGAACAGCCCCCGGTAGCCGGAGGAGTGAACGACCGCGCCGGCGACGAGCGGAAAGACGAGGATCGCGACCTCGAACAGCAGGCCCGCCATCGGCAGCATCCGGATGCGTTCCGCGGGTCCGGCGAGGTTGACCGCGCGGGCCTGGAAGGCCGGCAGGCCCAGGCCATAGGTGCATCCGAGCAGCAGCGACGCCAGGCAGTACAGCACCGGGTTCGATCCGACGAACACGAACGCCACCGCCGCCGCGGTCATGCCGACGGTCGTCACGGCGACCACCCGGTCGGAGGCGCTGTCGGGCAGGATGCGGGCAAGCCCCAGGCGCACCGCGATGACCGCCACCGTGTAGGTCACGTAGAAGACGTCGAAGTCGAGATGCCGGCTGTCCGCGAAGGTGGTCTGGAAGCTGTTCATGGTGGTGAACACACACGCGCTCAGCAGCACCATCGCCAGCGGCACCACGCTGGGTGATCGCAGCGCGCCGCGCCAGCCGGTCTCCGCCGCGCGGCCAGGCCCACCCGGGCCACCTGGGCCACCTGGGCCACCTGGCTCAGACTCGGGCAGGGGCTCCTCGTCGGCGGGATCCCGCGGCGGGCCGGCCGACCCGCCGCCGGGCAGGCGCCGCAGCTCGACGGTGAGCGGGACGACCAGCACGGCTGCGGCGGCCGCGAGGGCGGCCCCGACGGCGAACACCTGCTGGTAGCTCAGCCCCGCGTCCCGCAGGGCGTTGCCGAGGACGGGGCCGATGCCGAAGCCGGCCTGGATGGTCCCGGTCGCGTAGCCGATGAGCGTGGCCCGGTTGCGGTCCGTGGCAAGATCGGAGGCGATCATCGGCGCCGCCGTGTAGGTGACCGCCCAGGCGGTGCCCAGCACGATTGCCGCGACCACGAGCGCGGCGTTGCGGGAATGCACCCCGGTCATCAGCACCGCGGCGCCCGCGTACACCAGGCACGACCCGGCCAGCAGCAGATGCGGCGGCACGGTGCGCGGGAACCGCAGGAGCAGGGCGAGCGCGACGGCGGTCGGCACGGCCGCCGCGGCGGTCAACGCGCCGTAGGTCGCCTCGCTGCCGCCGACCGTCTTCACGAACGGTCCGAGCAGCAGCAACACCCCGTAGGCCGAGGACGCCAGCAGGACGCAGGTCAGCAGCAGGCCGAGCACGGCCCGCTCGCCGTGGACGGATCGCCGGCGCTGCGACCGGAGGTCATTCGCGACGCCGTCGCCCTGTCCGCGTTCGATGACCCGCCCACCCTCCGGCCGCACCCACATTCGAATCTGCGGAGCCGATGAGGCACATTGTTCCGCAGGTGCGGAAGAAAAGTAGCACGTAAGCCGAATGCTCGTGACGGGAACATCGCCACCGACGGAGCGGGGCGAGGGGTTGGCCACGGTCAGCGGGATCATCCGGGGACTGCCGGTTCGTCTGCCCGCTGGCTACGCTGCTGGGCATGACCGCCGAGATCCCCGATCCCCCGCCGACGCCGGACCTCCGGGTCTCCGACGCGGAACGGGAGGAGGTCGCGCAGCTCCTGCGCCAGGCGCTCGCCGAGGGCCGGCTGACCTTCACCGAGTACGACGAGCGGGTCGGTGCCGCCTACGCCGCCCGGACCCGCGCGGACTTCACCCCCCTGACGATCGACCTGCCAAGCCAGCCGAACCTGTTCGCCGCGGTGGCCCAGCCGTCGCCGCCCGCGGACCCGACCGCGGCCGTCGCCGCCGCGGTAAGCCCGGTCGGACTCGACGGGGCGCTCGATCCGCCCCGGCGCGAGCCGGCCGGCGTGGACTGGACGGTCGCCGTGATGAGCGGCAACGAGCGCACCGGGCGGTGGCGGCCGAGCCGGCACACCCGTGCCGTCGCCGTGATGGGCGGCTGCGAGCTGGACCTGCGGGAGATCGCGTTTCCCACCGACACACTGCTGATCACGGCGGTCGCGGTGATGGGCGGCATCGAGATCATCGTCCCCGAGGGGGTGGAGGTCGAGGTGACCGGCGTGTCGGTCATGGGCGGCCGCTCGGTCAAGGTCGCCGACACGCCGCGGCGGCCGGGGACGCCCGTCGTGCGCATCCGGGCGATCGCGGTGATGGGTGGCGTGGAGGTACGCAGCAAGCCGCAGCGGCCGACGACGACACCCGGGCACGTGACACCCGGGCACGCGGCAACCGGGCACGCGGCACCCGGGCACACAGCGATCGGGCACCCGGGAACCGGGCACAAGGGCCTCGACCCGGGCCCCGGCGCCGGGCAGCCCGACGCCGACGCCGATGCCGACCGGGAACGACCGGGGGAAGGCGGATGAGCCGCCCGTTTCGTCAGGTGGACGTGTTCACCGCCACCCCTTATCAGGGCAATCCCGTTGCGGTGGTGCTGGACGGGACGGGGCTCGACGACGACGCGATGCGCCGGTTCGCCCGCTGGACGAACCTTTCGGAGACCACCTTTGTCCTGCCGCCGACCTCACCGGCGGCCGACTACCGGGTCCGCATCTTCACCCCGTCGTCCGAGCTGCCGTTCGCCGGGCATCCCACGCTCGGCACCTGCCACGCGTGGCTGGCCGAGCGGCCGGCGTCGGCTCGACCGACGGAGATCGTCCAGGAGTGCGGGGTGGGCCTCGTGCCCCTGCGGCGGACGGCGGACGGACTCGCCTTCGCAGCGCCGCCGCTGCGTCGCTCCGGGCCGGTCGAGGCCCCGCTTGTCGCGCGGATCAGCACGATGCTCGGTATCACCCCCGACGACGTCGTCGCGGCCGAATGGGTGGACAACGGCCCGGGCTGGGTCGCGGTCCTGCTCGCCGATGCCGAGTCGGTCCTGGCGCTGCGACCGCGCGGCGTCGACCTGCCCCTCGGGGTGGTCGGGCCGTGGCCGCCCGGCTCGGCGACGGCGTTCGAGGTGCGGGCGTTCGTGCCGATGGGCGACGCGGTGATCGAGGATCCGGTGACCGGCAGCCTGAACGCCTCGCTCGCGCAGTGGCTGCTGGGCACCGGACGGGCGAGCGCGCCCTACACGGCCAGCCAGGGCACCGTGCTGCACCGGGCCGGCCGGATCCACCTCTCGACGGACGCCGACGGCACGGTCTGGGTGGCCGGCGCAACGGTCACCTGCCTGTCAGGCACCGCCGAGCTGTGACGCCGGCGCACGCACCGGTCAGTTCTCCACCCAGCCGTACTTCTCGGCGATCCGGATGAGCTCACTCCTGATCCGGATGATCTGCGTCCCGGTAAGGGTGGGTTCGACCCGCAGCAGCGTCTCGGTCACCTCCTGCGTGAGTTCACCCACCGGAAGGACGTCACAGAGCCCGTCGGAATCATCGGCGTGCACGGCCACCCGCGGTGCGGCGGAGGGAGCCGGGGAAGCGGAACCGACGATACGCGCCGAACTGGCTTTCAGGCCACGCTCCCCCTCCTCCACCTCGAACTCCATGAAGGTTCCGGGAACGACGAGATTCTTCTCGACGAGCAGGTCGTTTGCGTGCAGAAAAATATCGTCGCCACCGTCACTGGGGGCAATGAAACCGTAACCCCGCACGTGATCGAACCGAAGGACCTTACCTGTACTCACGACTCACCTCAACAGCACCAGAAAGACCATCATCTCGACAATGACGCCCCCGTCCACCCAACCGCCACACGGCAGAACCGGGACCAGGCCGCCAATCATACCCGCCGCCGCACCAGGCGGACCCCGACCCACCGAGCCCGACACCAGGCGGCGAAAATCGGCCGCCAGCCCAGGTGGCGCCGCACGGGCTTCATCGCCGATCCGGCGACGCATTCTTCGCCGCCACAACCACTTCCTCGAGAAACAACCACCGGGCCACGTTTCCCCATCTCGACCGTCCGGGCCCTTTCCCGGTCGGCGTACCTCGCGATGCGCAACCGGCGCGGCCGCGGTGGCGTCTCAGCAGATACGCGGAAGCTCCGAGCCCATCGGCAGATCAATCACGCGGCTTCCGCCGAGCCCGGTCCTGGCGACCACCATCGGCGCGTTGTCCTCGGTGACGGTGCCGATCGCGGCGGCGTCCCGGCCGTGCGGATGCGCCCGCATCACCTCCAGTACCCGATCGGCGTCCGCCGCCGGAACGATGGCCACGAGTTTCCCCTCGTTGGCGATGGCGAACGGGTCGAGCCCGAGGACGCTGCAGGCATCCGCGACCGGCGCCGCCACCGGGACGGCCCGTTCGGTGACGGCGATGCCGACCTGCGCGCCGCGGGCGATCTCGTTGAGGGTCGCCGCGAGGCCGCCGCGGGTGGGGTCGCGCAGCGTGTGGATGTCCGCACCGGTGGCGAGCATGGCGGCGACGAGGCCGCTCAGCGGCGCGGTGTCGCTGCGGACCTGCGTGCCGAACTCCAGCCCCTCGCGGCAGCTCAGGACGGCGACCCCGTGCGCTCCGATCTCGCCGCTGACGAGGACGACGTCACCCGGGCGGGCCCGTCCCGGCCTGATGTCGACGCCGTCGGGAACCAGCCCGAGGCCGGTCGTGTTGATGTAGACCCCGTCGCCGTGACCGGCGTCGACGACCTTCGTGTCCCCGGTGACGAGCCGGACCCCGGCCACCCGGGCCGCCGCGCCCAGGGCCTCGGCGACCCTGGCGAGTTCGGCCAGCTCGGTGCCCTCCTCCAGGATGAAGGCGGTCGCCAGGTAGCACGGGGTCGCGCCCACCATGGCCAGGTCGTTCACGGTGCCGTTGACCGCGAGATCGCCGATGCAGCCGCCGGGGAAGAACAGCGGGCGGACGACGAAGGAGTCGGTGGTGAAGGCCACCCGCGCGCCGCCGAGCGCGACGACGGCGGCGTCGGCCAGCTCGGTCGCGGCGGCCGGGCCCCGGAAGGCCGGCAGGAACAGGTGCTCGACGAGTTCGGCGGACATCGCGCCGCCGCCGCCGTGCCCCATGACGATCGTGGGGGAATCCGCCAGCGGCGCGGGACAGGTCCAGGCGGCGAGGTCCACGGCATCCACGGCATCCTCCGCATCCACGGCGTCCACGGCGTCCACGGCGTCGGCAAGGTCAGACACGGGCCACCTCCCGCGCTGGCTGGTTGTCCGCCGGGGCCGTCGCGGCCGGCTGGCCGAGCCGCCGGTAGAGGTAGTAGGCCGCGCAGGCGCCCTCGGCGGACACCATCGTGGCGCCCAGCGGCGTCCGTGGCGTGCAGCGAGTCCCGAAGGCGGCACACTCATGCGGCTTGATCAGGCCCTGCAGCACCTCCCCCGAACGGCACACCGAGGACTCCGCGGTGTGGATGTCGCCGACGGCGAAGCGAGTCTCGGCGTCGAACTCCCGGTAGGCCGCCGACAGCCGCCAGCCGCTGTCCGGTATCACCCCGATGCCGCGCCAGGCACGGTCGGTCACCGTGAAGACGTCCCGCAGCATCGCGATGGCGGCCGGGTTGCCCGCCGCCGGCACGGCCCGCGGGTAGGCGTTGTCCAGCTCGTGGCGGCCTTCCTCCAGTTGCATCACGGTCCGGCGGATGCCCTCGAGGAGGTCGAGCGGCTCGAAGCCGGTGACCACGATCGGCACCCGGTACCGGCGGGCGAGATCCGGGTACTGCCCGGTGCCCATCACGCTGCACACGTGGCCGGCGGCGAGGAACCCCTGAACCCGGCAGCTCGGCGATTCCATGATCGCCGCAATCGCCGGCGGGACCAGGACGTGCGAGACGAGCAGCGAGAAGTTGCGCACCCCGCACCGCTTCGCCTGGTAGACGGTCATCGCGTTGGCCGGAGCCGTGGTCTCGAACCCGATCCCGAAGAACACCACTTGCCGGTCCGGGTTCTGCCGGGCGATCGTCAACGCGTCCAGGGGCGAGTACACCACCCGCACGTCGGCGCCGGTGCTCTTCACCCGGAACAGGTCCCGGTCACTGCCGGGAACCCGCAGCATGTCACCGAACGAGCAGAAGATGACCCCCGGCCGGGAGGCGATCTCGAGCGCGCGATCGATGATCTCCAGTGGGGTGACGCAGACGGGGCAGCCGGGGCCGTGAATCATCTCGACGCCCGCGGGCAGCAACTGGTCGATCCCGTGCCGGATGAGCGAGTGGGTCTGGCCGCCGCAGACCTCCATGATCGCCCATGGCCTGGTCGTCACCGCATGGATCTGGTCCAGCAGCCGACCGGCCAGCTCGGGGTCGCTGAACTCCTCGAGGTATTTCACCGGTTCACCCCCTCAGGCTGGGCGTCGCGGGCGGACGTGGCCGGCCCACCGTCGAGTTCCTCGGCGAGCAGCCCCATCCGGGCGATGGTGGCCAGCGTTTCCAGCGCGGACTGTTCGTCGAGCCGCTGGATGGCGAACCCGACGTGGACGATCACGTACTCGCCGGCCGTGGTGTCCGGCAGGTACTGCAGGCACACGTCCTTGCGCACCCCCCCGAAATCCACCTCGGCCATGCGGGTGCCGTCCCGTTCCCCGATGGCGACGACCCGTCCCGGAACCGCGAGACACACGGCGCTCACCCCCTCGTTTCATGGTCATCCGCTCCCCCGCTCCCCCGCTCCCGCGCGCCGGCCGCGGCGACCACGAGCTGGCCCAGCGCGATGCCGCCGTCGTTCGGCGGCACCCGGCGGTGCCGCAGGACCGTGTAGCCCTCGGCTCGCAACGCCCGCGCGGCCGCCGTCGCGAGCAGCACGTTCTGGAACACCCCGCCGGTCAGCGCCACGACGTCGAGCCCCCGCTCGGACCGGGCCTGCCGGGCCAGGTCGACGACCAGGGCCACCACCGCTGCGTGCAGGCCGGCGCTCATCGCCTCGACGGCGAGCCCGCGCCGCAGGTCGCGGACGAGCCCGCGGATGACGGGCGCTGCGTCGGCGACCAGCGGACCGCCCGGCACCGGCCGGTCGATCCCGAAGGCGTACCGGTTGCGCCAGGCGTCGGGACCGCCCGGGCAGCGGCGGGCGCGCGCCTCCAGCTCGATCGCCGCCTGGGCCTCGAAGTCCGCGCGGTGGCGGACGCCGAGCAGGGAGCTCACCGCGTCGAACAGCCGTCCCATGCTGGCGGTGGGCACGCAGGCCAGCCCGGTGGCGAGCTGATGGGCCAGGGCGCGCCGCTCCCCCGCCGGGCAGGCCGCCACGGGTGGCAGGTCCGCGTCCCAGCCAACATCACCGTCCCAGCCAACACCGCCGTCCCAGCCAACACCGGCGGCCCACAGGTGCGCCAGCGCCATACGGTAGGGGCGGCGCACGGCGGCGTCCCCACCGGGCAGCGGGACGTAGGCGAGGTGGGCGAACCGCTCGAAGCCGCGGTAGTCGGCGATCAGCGTCTCGCCGCCCCACACCGCCCCGTCGGTGCCGTAGCCGGTGCCGTCGAAGGCGAAGCCCACCACGGGACGGTCGCCGGTCAGGCCGTGCTCGGCCATCACCGCCGCCACGTGGGCGTGATGATGCTGCACCGAGCGCACGGGTCGCCCGGCCGCGTGCCGCCGCGCCCACTGCCGGGAGCGGTAGCCCGGATGGGCGTCGGTGGCCAGCGCGGTGGGGCGGATGCCGGTGAGCCGCTCGAGATGGTGTTCGGCGGCGGTGAACGCCCGCACCGTGTCGGCGTCGTCCATGTCCCCGATGTGACCGCTGAGCCAGGCGGAACGATCGGTGCCCAGCGCGCAGGTGTTCTTCAGGTCGGCGCCCACCGCCAGGGTCGGCGCCACCGCGAACGGCAGCGGCACCGGCAGGGGGGCGAAGCCCCGGGAGCGGCGCAGCGGCAGTGGGTCACCGTCGACGACGCGGACGACCGAGTCGTCGCAGGGCACGTGAATCGGGCGGTCGTGGCGCAGCCACGCGTCGGCGAGCGGTGCGAGCCGGCGACGGGCGTCGGCATCGTCGGCGGCGATGGGTTCGCCGCCGAGGTTGCCCGACGTCATCACCAGCGGCGCCGGCGAACCGCCGGCCGCCGCCACCGCGGCGAGCAGCAGGTGGTGCACCGGGGTGTAGGGCAGGAGCAGGCCGAGGTCGGGGCTGTTCGGCGCGACCGCGGCGGCGAGTGCGGGTCGGCCGTCGTCGCGCCGGGCGACCAGGACGATCGGGCGGGCGGGCCCGGCCAGCACCGCCGCCTCCGCGCGGTCGAGGTGGGCGAGGCGCCGAGCGGCGGTGAGGTCGGCGACCATGACGGCGAACGGCTTGTCCCCGCGCCGCTTGCGGCGCCGCAGCGTCGCCACGGCCGCCTGGTCCGTGGCGAGGCAGGCCAGGTGGTAGCCGCCGATGCCCTTCACCGCGACGACACCCCCGACGGTCAGCAGCCGGGCCGCCGCCGCCAGGGCATCCTCGCCGAGGACCGCCGGCCCCGTCCCGGGTGGAACGAACTCCAGCCGGGGCCCGCAGTCCGGGCAGGCGATCGGCTGCGCGTGGAAGCGGCGGTCCCGCGGGTCGCGGTACTCCCGCGCGCAGGCGGGGCACAGGGGGAACCCGGCCATCGTCGTCGCCGGCCGGTCGTACGGCAGCCCGGTGATGATCGTGAAGCGCGGCCCGCAGTTGGTGCACGTGATGAACGGGTGGCGGTGGCGGCGGTCGGCCGGATCGGCGAGTTCACGCAGGCAGTCCGGGCAGGTCGCCACGTCCGGGGACACCATCGTGTGCGGGGCGTCTCCCGCGCGGGAGCGGGCGATCGTGAACGCCGCGTCGCCGCGGGGCGCCAGGTCCGTCGCCGTGACCCGTTCGATCACGGCCAGCGGCGGGGCGTCGGCGGTCAGCCGCCGGCCGAACTCCGCCACCGCGCCGGGCGAGCCCTCGACCTCGACGATCACCCCATCGCTGTCGTTGCACACCCAGCCGGCCAGCGCCAGGTCGGTCGCGGCCGCGTGGACGAAGGGCCGGAAGCCGACGCCCTGCACGAGGCCGCGCACGGTGATCCGCCGTCGCCGCCGACCGTCGGACCCGGACTGCCCGGCACCGCGCCCGGCCGGCGTGGCCGGCGCGGGGGCGGGGGCGGGGCGGGTCGGGCTGCCCACCGTCACATCCGCCTGATGCGCAGGTACCGGACGAGGGACGGGTACTCCCGCCACATCATGCCGGCGATGCCGGCGCCGGTGGCGGCCAGGACCTTCTTGCGGTTGCTCATCGGTCTCCCCCTCGAATCGACTGGGACGACGCTGCGGTGCGCGACGCCCGCGCCGCGCGCCGGCTAGCCCGGTGGCAGGTTGGGCATGCTCGGCGAGATCGGATCGCGGTCACGCGGCCGGATGCCGGTCGAGCGGCGGGCGTCGGCGGTGCCGTCGCTGTGGTGACCCGGCTCCATCTCGTAGGAACCGACGGCGTTGCCTTCGCGGACCCCTTTGACGTGCGCGGTGGCGTCCGGACGGACGTCCGGCTCGCCGACTCGGATCGGTGCCATGGTGCCTTCCCTCCCTGGTCAGTCGCCCGCGGCGCCCGGGCTGCCGGCGCGGCCCAGCGGGGAGCCGCGGCGGGAACGGTCGGGCAGGGCGGCGAAGAAGTCGTCGACCGCAGGCCAGACCCGGCCGCCGCCCGACAACCCCGTCCACGTGTGCCGGACGATCGCGACGAGCCGGTAGCAGTCGTCGATCGGGACGATCCAGAACTCCCGGCGGCCCCGCGCGGTGTTCGCCAGCAGGGCCTCGACCCGGGGGGCCAGCCCGGCCAGCATTGGCGCCCTGGCGACGAGCCGGCGCCAGGCGGCCGGTTCCAGCTCCCAGCGGGTGGCGCCGATCGGGCTCGGGTACCGGGCCCGCACCTCGCCGCCGTCGCCGGGGATGACGAACGCCAACCCGACGGGAATACCCAGCGCGCGGGGATCGGACCCGTCCCGGTCCAGGTCGGCCACGCGCAGCCGGCGCTGCGGGACGAGGCGGTAATGGCCGCGCGCGGCGGCGTCCCGGTCGAACAGCAGCGCGCAGGCCCGGCACAGGCACAGCAGCGCGTCGTTCGACTCGTCGAGCAGGTGCCGGTGGTCGCTCGGCACGGGGGCGGCGCACAGGTCGCACCGTTCGCCGTCCGGCCCGGTCCGGACGAGGCCGGCCCGCACCACCCGGTCCAGGGCTCCGCCGGGGCCGGGCGCGGGACGCAGGTCGGCGCCGGGCACGGGACGAAGGTCGGTCGTCACGGCCGCGCGCTCCCGGCGAGCGGCGGGGTGAGCACCGCGTCGAGGGGGACGAAGGCGGTCTGGTGAGCGCCGCCCGAGGCAGCGGCCTGGCGCCGGACGTCGGACAGTTCGGGCGCGATCGCGAGCACGGCCTCGCGGACCGCCGCCAGGACCTCGCCCGCCGCCGAGCCGCAGCCGCCGAGGGTCAGGCTGATCTCCGCGACGCCCCGCTCGATGCCCACCAGTTCGATCTCGCCGCCCCGGTCGCGGACCGCCGGTCGCAGCCGCTCGATCGCCCGGGTCACCCGCCGGCCCACCGGCTCGGGGTGCACGTCGTGCAGGACGAGCAGGTGGCCGATCAGTTCGTCGGCGGTCAGCGCGGCGGTCACGTCGGCGGCGCCGGCGGCGTAGCCGGCGACCCGGGCGAGCGCCTCGCCGTACACCGACGCGAGCGTGGCCACCGCATCCAGGGCCAGTTCCCCGCTCGGCCCCGGGATCCGCTCCACCTCGGCGAGCGCCTCGTCAAGGTGGGCCAGCCGTTCGCGCACCGCCCGGTCGTCGAGGCGATGCCCGCCCTCGCTGCGCCGGCCGTCCTCGCTGGCTGGATCAGCCATGGCTTGCCCCGAACATCGGCGAGTGCACGGTGCGCAGCGTGCGGCCGTGACCCAGGTACATGTGCACCCCGCAGGGCAGGCAGGGATCGAAGCTGCGCACCGCGCGCATCACGTCGACGCCCTTGAAGGAGTCCGGGCCGTTCTCCTCGAAGATCGGCATGTTCTGGACCGCGTCCTCGTACGGGCCCGGCGTGCCGAACGAGTCCCGGGGGCTGCCGTTCCAGGGCGTCGGCGGGNAGGGGNGGTAGTTCGCGATCTTGCCGTCCCGGACGACCAGGTGGTGCGAGAGGACCCCGCGCACCGCCTCGTGGAAGCCGCAGCCGATCGTCTCGTCCGGCACCTCGAAGTCGGTGAAGGTCCGGGTGTCGCCGGAGCGCACCCGCGTCATCGCCCGCTCCAGGAAGTGCAGCGCCATCCCCGCCGCGTAGGCGACGAAGTACACCCGGGCCCGGTCCCGTTCGATCGCGTTCGACCAGGCGGGCGGGGACCACCGCAGGTCCATGGCGGGCAGCGTGCGGCTGCGGGGCAGCGAGATCTTCACCGCGCCGTCGCTCGCGGTCACGTACGGCGTGTCGACCAGGCCCGCGAGGGCCGTGACGTAGAGGCGGGCGAACGGGCCACCGCCGGTGTCGAGCGCGAGATGGTCGCCGGTGCCCTCGTCGAGCCAGCGCGGGCTCATCACCCAGGAATACTTCTCGCCGAAGTCACGCTTCTGCGGCTCCGGGAAGGTCGTCTGGTTCCACGGGTGGCGCATGTCGACGGGATTGCCCAGCGGATCCCGCTCGACGAAGGGTTCCTCGTTGACCCAGTCCTTGTAGAAGGAGCTGCCAAGCAGGATGCGGATACCCAGGTTGATTTTCACGAGGTCGGTGGTGAGTAGTTTTCCGTCGACGACGATGCCGGGGGTCACGAACATCGCGCGGCCCCAGTCCGTCATGTTCTCGTACCGGTAGTCGACGACGTTCGGGTCCTGGAAGGCCCCCCAGCAGCCCAGCAGGACACGTCGGCGGCCGACCTCCTCGTAGCCCGGCAGCGCGTCGTACCAGAAGTCGAACAGGTCGTCGTTGAGCGCCACGGCCTTCTTGACGAAGTCGAGGATCTCCATCAGCCGGGTGAGGTAGTCGGTGAAGACCGAGGGTTCCGGCATCGTGCCGACCCCACCCGGATACAGCGTCGAGGGATGGACGTGCCTGCCCTCCATCAGGCAGAACATCTCCCGAGTGACGCGGCTGACCCGCAGCGCCTCGTTGTAGACCTGGCCCTCGAACGGGTTGAGCGCCCGCATGATGTCGGCGATCGTGCGCAGGCCGTGCACCTCGGCGCGCGGCGACGCGGTGGCCTCGGCCCGCGCCAGCACGCCGGGGTTGGTCTCCTTGACCATCGCCTCGCAGAAGTCCACGAACACCAGGTTGTCCTGGAAGATCGTGTGGTCGAACAGGTACTCGGCGGCCTCCCCCAGATTGATGATCCATTCCGCCATCGGCGGGTTGGCGATGCCGTACGCCATGTTCTGGGCGTAGACCGAACAGGTGGTGTGGTTGTCCCCGCAGATGCCGCAGATCCGGCTGGTGATGAAGCCGGCGTCACGCGGATCCTTCCCCTTCATGAACACCGAATATCCACGGAACAGCGAGGATGTGCTGTGGCATTCGGTCACCCGCCGGTTGGCGAAATCGATTTTCGTGTAGATTCCGAGGTTGCCGATGATGCGCGTGATGGGATCCCACGCCATCTCGACGATCTGGCCGGGCTTCTCCGCGGCCCTCATCTGCTCGGTGGCCGTCATCACACCCGTCCCTTCGGCCGGTAACTCGGGTCGTAACCGGTGGTCAGCAGTTCCCGGTTGTGCCGCCACCGCGGCTCCCGGTTCACCGTGGCGTTGGTGATGCCCCGCAGGCGCCGGATGATCGACCCATACGGCTTCACCGCGAGCGAGGACAGGCTCGCCCCCGGCGGCATGTCCATGAACGGCATGAACTTGTCGGGGAACCCGGGCATCGTGCAGGCGATGCAGATGCCCCCGACGTTCGGGCAACCGCCCACGCCGCCCATCCAGCCCCGCTTGGGGACGTTGCAGTTCACCACCGGACCCCAGCAGCCGATCTTCACCTGGCACTTCGGCGAGTTGTAGTCCTTCGCGAAGTCGCCCTGCTCGTAGTAGCCCGCACGGTCGCAGCCCTCGTGCACCGTCCGCCCGAAGATCCACTGCGGTCGGTGCTGGTCGTCCAGCGGCGGCGGCGGGGCGGTGCCGGCCGCGTGGTACAGCAGCCAGGTCAGGGTCTCCATGAAGTCGTCCGGCTGCACCGGGCAGCCCGGGACGTTGACGATCGGCAGGTTGCCGGCCGAGGTGAAGTCGCGCCCCAGGTAGTCGAGCAGCCCCATCGAGCCGGTCGGGTTGCCCGCCATGGCATGGATGCCGCCGTAGGCGGCGCAGGTGCCGATGGCGATGACCACCCAGGCCCGCGGCGCGAGCCGGTCGATCCACCAGTTGATGGTCAGCGGCTGGCCGGTGTCCGGGTCGTTGCCGAACGAGGTCCAGTAGCCTTCGCCGTTGATGTTCTCGTTGGGGATGGACCCCTCGATGACGAGGACGAACGGTTCCAGCTCGCCGCGGGCCGCGGCGCGGAAGGGGGCCAGGAACTCCTCGCCGCCCAACGTCGGCGAGAGCACCTTGTTGTGCAGATGGACCGTCGGCAGGCCCGGTATGACGCCGGTGACCACGTCCTCGATAGCCGGCTGCGAGGCCGCGGTCACCGAGACCGTGTCGCCATCGCAGCTCATCCCCTCGGAGATCCAGAGGATGTGCACCTCGTCGACGCCACCCGGCCGCGTCTGCGTGGCCGGCCGCTCGTCCGTGGCTGTCATCTCGGCCCCTCCTTTCCGTCACGTTCCGTGTCCGACCCCCACGAGTCGGGGGTCCCGGACGATGTCGCCGATGAGGTCGACCGCGTCGTCGACGGCAGCGCGCACCGCGCTGGACAGCTCCATCCGTTCCGCCACCACGGCGGGTCGACAGCCGACGACGACGACCTGGCCGATCTCGCCGCCGAGATCGCGCACCAGCCGCAGCACGACGTCGGGGGACATGCCGTGCGCGTCCACCACCGCCGGCGCGCCGACCAGCGGCGTGCCGACCAGCGGCGTGTCCGCCTGCCGCGCGTCCACCTGCGGCGCGTCACCGACCTCGGGCCACAGGACCGTGAGGGTCCCCGGGGGTTCGTCGGACGGCAGCGCGTCGACGAGGATCACCGTGTCGTACCGGCCGTCGAGCAGCGCGAAGGCGAGGTGCAGGCCCCGAATGCCGTAGTCGGCGACGTCGACCCCACCGGGCAGGCTCGCCGGGTCGAGCCGGCGGACGACCTCGACGCCGAATCCGTCATCGCCGAGGAAGATGTTCCCGACACCGGCAACCAGCGTCCGTCCCGCGCGCGGGCGGGGGCGGGCGGCGCTCACGGCGCACCCGTCCGATCCGCGTCCGTCGGGTCGTCGAGCGGGTCGAGCTCGTCGGGAGCGAAGTAGAAGTAACGGCCGGCCGCCCGATGCAGGTCGCCGGTCTCGTCGCCGTCGAGTGTCACCGCGGCGTGCCGGTCGCCATCGACGTCCAGGAAGATCGCCTCAACCCGGGCGACGCGGCCGGCGAGGAACATGTCGTGGGCGTCGGAGCCCCGCGCACGCGGACGCAGCCGCACCCGGCTGCCGCGGGCGACGGTGACGCCGCCGACCTGCACGCTGTCCCGGTCGGGGTGGACCGACCGGTCGGCCTCCGGCTCCCACCATGCCGAATCCGGACCGGATGCCGAATCCGGACCGGATGCCGAATCCAGGCCGGATGCCGAATCCAGGCCGGATGCCGAATCCAGGCCGGATGCCGAATCCGGGCCGCCGGGCGGGACCGCGGTCGGCGGCTCTACCGGTTGCAGCGACCGCACGGCGCCGTGCAGACGGTCGAGCATGGCGCGCGGGATGCCGTCGACCCGGTCGATGATCTCGGCGGCCCGTGGGTCCGTCGCCCGCGCCTCCCGCTTCTCCTCGTCGGTCAGCGCGCGGGTGCGCAACGAGAGGATCTCGTCGATCTCGGTGGCGTCGAACAGATCCCCGGGGCTTTCCGGGGCCGTCCGGGGATCGTCGTAGAGGATGATCGGCGAACACAGCATGACGTCCCGGGCCCCGCCGGCCAGGACGGGGAACACCCGCAGGTTCTCGCACCCGCGGGCCGCGCTCGCCGCCCAGACGGGCGGGTCCAGCAGCGACAGGAAGCGCCCGCCGCGCACGCCGAGCAGGCTGTGCGCGGCGACGAGCGAGCGGCGCAGCGCCTCGGCCCGCGGCCGGCCAGCGCCCAGGTCGGCCACCGTGTTCTCGACCACCACCCGCAGCCGGTAGAGCCGGAACGGCGCCTCGGCCCGCGTCGCGGACAGGTGGACGGCCGCCGTCACCGGCCACCGGTGGCGGACCACCCGCGCCGCCTCCGGCCGCGGACCCAGCGGTTCGATGTCGACGCCGCCCGGGGCGAGCAGCGGGATCGACACCCGGCTGGATTGGCCGGTCAGGTCGGACAGCGGCACGGCGAGATCGAACTCGCGCGGACGCGCCTCGTCGAAGGTCAGCTCGCGGGTGCCGTCCACGTCGAGCTCGTCGACCGGCGAGAACCGTCCGTCCGCCGCTCGGCGCTCGACGCGACGCCGAATCACCTGGAGGAACCGCAGCCGCAGGAAGACCGTCGCGGGTCCCGTCGCCTCCACCAGGCATTCGGCCTGCTGGAACGACCCGTCGGCCGAGCCCGACACGCCTGGCGACCCCGACGAAGACTGTTCGGAGATCCATCCCGGCGGTGCCAGTACCCCGAACTGCCAGCGCACTCGGTTCTTCCCGCAGGAGCGTCGGTAGGGGTAGAGCAGGTAGCCCTCGTAGAGCACCGCGTCGGCGACCGCCCGCGCCGCGTCGAACCCCGCGGGTACGCCGGGCCACCGCGGGTCCGATCCGGTCGTCACGCCGGCCGCCGTCATCGCGGCCGTGGCCCGCAACAGGCTGGCTCCAGGCTGCCCATGACAGTGTCCCTCCCGGTGCGGTCGCGACGCGGCCGACCTGCGCACCTCCACCAACTACTAACTCGATCTAATAACTCGATGTGTCCTTGAAGGCACTCTTAGTCGTTCGCAGACGAGCTGCCCGGGACCGGTCGCGTCAAACCCGGCCCGCCGCACCGGCCCGCGGCCGAGCATCGGGCCGCGGGCGCCGCGCACGCAGCCAGGCGTACCAGGCGGCCAGGCCGGGCTCCGGCTCGGCGCCGGGAGCACCGGCCGGCAGGTGAAGTCCGGACAGGGTGAGGACGTCAACCGCGGGGTTGATCCGACGAATCAACCCCATGCAGTGATCGACATCCACAGCGAGATACGGCACCAGGTCACATTTGGTGAGCAGCACGAGATCGGCCTTGGCAAACATGTGCGGATATTTGAGCGGCTTATCCTCACCCTCGGTAACCGAGGTGAGCACCACCCGCACGCCTTCCCCCAGGTCGAACAGCGCCGGGCAGACCAGGTTGCCGACGTTCTCGACGAACACCACCGCCTCCGCGGGCGGGTCGAGGGCGCGCAGCGCGCGGTCGACCATGTCCGCGTCGAGATGGCAGCCACGCCCGGTGTTCACCTGCACGACCGGGACACCCTCGGCCCGGATCCGCTCGGCGTCCCGCACGCTTTCCTGATCACCCTCGACCACCGCGAGCGGCCACTGCCCGGCGAGATCGCGCACGGTCCGTTCCAGCAGGGTCGTCTTGCCGGAACCGGGCGAGCTCATGAGGTTGACCGCGAGCACGTTGCGCGCGGCCAGCCGCTGCCGGGTCTGCCCGGCCTGCTCGTCGTTCTTCGCCAGCACCCGCTGTTCCAGCAGCAGCTCACGTCCCGAGCGGCCCGCCGCCCCGGCGTCCGCCGGGAACGAGGTCAGCCGGGGCGCAGCCGCCGGGTCGTCGCAGCCGCAGGTCTCGCACATCGGTCAGTCCCCCTCCCCCACGCAGGCCCCTCCCCGCGCAGGCATCTCTTCCCCATGCAGGTCAGCCCGCCTCCGCGCAGGTCAGCTCGCCTCCGCCGCGGGCACCAGGCCCACCGAGGCGATCCGCAGGTCGTCACCGCCGTCCACCGCCACATCGGCGCAGCCGCAGCCGCAGAGCACGAGGACGTCGTCGGCCACGAACTCGGCGCCGCACCGCCGGCAGCGGGCCCGGCCCGCGGGTTCATCGATCGTCAGGGCCGCACCGGCCAGCGGTGTGCCGGCGGTCACCACGTCGAAGCAGAACCGGACGGACTCCGGCACGACACCCGACAGCCGCCCGATGACCAGCCGCACCGTGGTCACCCGCGTCGGCCCGGTCCGCTCCACGATCGCGTCGACGACGCTCTGCGTGATGGCCAGTTCGTGCATGGAGGCTCCCCGACGGCGTTGGCGCGCCGGGCACGCGGCGGTGGCGCTCGGCGTGCGTCGAGGGGCCTTTACCCCGCGAGGACGCCGCGCAGTCGCGGCCGCCGCTGCGGCTTCCCCGACCCGCGGCACGGAGGCCCGGTCCCGCGGGGGCGAGTGGGGCTGCGTGGGCGCGGGGCCCCTCGGCCACCTGGCGGCGGGGTCGGCGGGGTCGGCGGGGAGAGGAATACCCTCGCGGTCAGCCGGGGTCGGATACGGGAACGTATTTCCACCGTACTCACTGTCACCACGCGACTATCCCGCGAGAAACCAGCCGGAAATCAAAAAGAAACCTTCGTCGGGCCGATCGACACGGAACAGCGGCCCGTAGGAGGGCGGACGGACGCCGTTGTCCGACCGTCCCGGTGGATCAGGCCGCGGCCGGCGACGCCGGCGCGGCCATCCAGGTCAGGTCTGCCACGGTGACGACCAGCCGCCGGGCGATGTCGTCGGCCGGCACGCCGGAATCCAACGCCGCCCGAAGCGCGATGCCACGCACTGTGCGTAGCTCAAGCCGCCGAGGATGGTCCGCCCACATCAGTTTGTCGGCGAGCGCTGCCCGCTCCACCGGATCAGAGATCGCCACCACGTCTTCATAGGACATCACGGGGCTCATGGTTACGGCTGGGCGGACGTTTCGCAACATTCGGATGGCGTCTTTTTTGCAGAACCCCCATGGGCCGGCCAGGTCATGGCCGAATCCTGTCAGGGCACTGTCCCGTTGGTCCCGTCAGCCCAGCTCGGGAGGGTGGGACCGCGAGCCCGGGGCGGCGCCGTCGCGAGCCCGCGGCGGGACCGATGCCGATCGCCGGCCAGGCAGCAGCGCCGCGGCGATCGCCGCGGCCACCACGAGCGTGATGGCGGCGTCGACCAGCAGGGCCAGCCGGATGCCGGCCAGGGTGGACCGGACCGCGGACAGGTGGTCGGCGACGGCCGACGAACGCGCCGTCGCGACCGTGCTGATGACCGGGATGCCGACGGTGAGCGCGACCTGCTGCGTCATGGTCGTCAGGGCGGTGGCCAGCCCCTGCTCGTGGTCGGGCAGGTCTCCGGTGGCCGTCGCCAGGTAGGCGACGATGCCGTGGACGTGCCCGAAGAAGCCGACCGCCGAGGCCGCGAGGACCAGGTAGACCCAGGCGCGGTCCGGCCCGACGAAGGCGAGGGCGACGTTGGACAGTCCCTGCACGGCGAGGCCCGCGACCAGGCTCACGGCGCTGCCGCGGCGGCTCATCAGCCGGGGCGCGACCAGTCCGGAGACGAACGCCGCCGCGCCGGGCACGCCGAAGACCAGTCCGGCCGTCGTCGCCGAGAAGCCGAGGACCTGCTGGAGGTAGAGGGTGAGCAGGAACACCACCGAGGACTCCAGCGCGAACACGGCGAAACCACCGGCGTTGCCCCAGCCGACGGTGCGCCGGCGCAGGATTGCCACCGAGGCCAGCGGGTGGGCGCTGGTCGTCTCGATCCGCCAGAACAGGGCGAGCAGGACCACACCGAGGGCGATGCAGCCCCACACGACCGGGTCGGCCCACCCGTCGTTGCCGCCGGTGGCGATGCCGTAGACCAACGCAAGCAACCCGCCGGTGACGGTGAGCGCGCCGGGCACGTCGAGGCGGACCGGGCCGGCCGCGCCCCCGGACGGCAGCAGCCGCGGCGCGGCGAGCAGGATCGCCGCGGCCACCGGCACGTTGACGAGGAAGGCCCAGCGCCAGCTCAGCAGGCCGGTCAGCAGTCCGCCGGCGAGCGCACCGGTGGTGAATCCCGCCGAGATCAACGCACCGTTCATGCCGAGCGCGCGCTGCCGCAGCCGTCCCGGCGGGAAGCTCGTCAGCAGCAGCGCGAGGGCGGCCGGGGTGGTCATGGCGGCGGCGAGCCCCTGGCCGACGCGGGCGCCCAGCAGCACGGCCGAACTGGTGGCAAGACCGCCGACCAGGGACGACACGACCAACAGCGCGAGTCCCGCGATCAACATCCGCCGCCGCCCGGCCAGGTCGGCCACCCGGCCGAACAGCAGGGTGAACCCGGCCGCCGGCAGCGCGAACGCCGTCGCCACCCACTGCAGGTGCGCGTCGGTGAGTCCGACGCCGGCGCCGATCGAGGGCAGGGCGACGTTGAGGATGGAGAAGTCGACCGCGAGCATGAACTGGCTGCCGAGCAGCAGGACGAGGATGATCCGCTGGCGGGCGGTCATCGCGTCGTCGCCCACCGGGTCGACCCGGGTCACGGCGGCGGCATCGATCGAAACACTCATGCCGGCCACGCTCGGCGAACATCTCCGAGCCGCCCACACCGCGGGTGTGCCACCCACCGCGTGGCTAGCACCGGCGAGGTGTGGTTCGCCGCGACGGCGCGGGCAACACTGGACGGATGACCGAACTGGGAGACTTTCTGCGTTCGCGCCGCGCCCAGCTCACCCCCGAGGACGTCGGGTTGTCCCGCTACGGCGAGCGGCGGCGGGTGCCGGGCCTGCGCCGCGAGGAGATCGCGCAGCTCGCCGGGGTCAGCGTCACCTACTACACGCGGTTGGAGCAAGGGCAGAGCCGCAATGCCTCCGACGCGGTACTCGACGCCCTCGCCCGGGTGCTGCGCCTCACCGACGAGGAGACCGCCTACCTGCACGGACTGACCCGGCCGGCGGCCGGCCGGCGCGCGAGCCGGCCCGAGCACGTGCGGCCGAGCATCCGCCTGCTGCTCGACGAGCTGAGCAGCATGCCCGCACTGGTGATCGGCCGGCGCAACGACGTCCTCGCCTGGAACCGGCTCGGGCACGCCCTGCTGTGTTCGCATCTGCCCGTCGACGCTCCGCAGCGTTGCCACGGCCGGCCGAACCTCGCCCGCGAGTTCGTCCTCGAGGCCCACGCCCGCGACCTGTTCGTCGACTGGCGGCGCAAGGTCGACGACGTGGTCGCCTACCTGCGGCTGTCCTCCGGCACGCACCCGGACGACACCAAGCTCAACGCCCTCATCGGCGAGCTGTGCGTGAAGAGCGAGCTGTTCGCGACGCTGTGGGCGCGTCACCCGGTCCGGGACTGCACGAACACCATCCGCGAGTTCCGGCACCCGCTGGTCGGCCGACTGACGCTGTTTGAGGAGGTCATGCGGCTGCCCGACGCCGGCCAGCGGATGGTGGTGATGACCGCGGAGCCCGGTTCGGCGTCGGCGGAGAACCTCCAGTTGCTGGCCAGTCTCGACCTCACGGCCGCGGCGGCGGGCCCGCAGCGTGTCCCCGCGGACCCGGCTCCCGGAGGCGGGCCAGGAACCGGCGGGTGCGCTCCTCGCGGGGGTCGTCGAGAACCCGTCGCGGCGCGCCCCGTTCGATGATCGCGCCACCGTCGAGGACGAGTACCTCATCGGCGATGTCCCGCGCGAACGCCATCTCGTGGGTGGCCAGCACCATCGGCATGCCCTCCCGTTTGAGCTCGCCGACGAGGTCGAGCACCTCCCCGACCAGTTCCGGATCGAGCGCCGAGGTGATCTCGTCGAGCAGCAGCAGCGACGGCCCGGTCGCCAACGCCCGCACGATCGCCAGCCGCTGCTGCTGGCCGCCGGAGAGCCGGTCCGGGTAGACGTCGACCTTGTCGGCGAGCCCGATGCGGGTGAGCAGCTCGCGGGCGCGGTCGCGGGCGGCCGCGCGGGGCACCCGGTGGACCAGGACCGGCGCGAGGGTGACGTTCTGCAGCACCGTCAGGTGCGGGAACAGGTTGTACGCCTGGAACACGACGCCGATCCGGCGGCGAACCCGATCCGCGTCCACGCGCGGATCGGTGATCTCCTCGCCGGCCAGGAGGATCTCACCGTCGTCCACGGTCTCCAGCAGGTTCAGGCAGCGCAGCAGGGTGGACTTGCCCGACCCGCTGCCGCCGACGAGCACGACGGCCTGACCGGGCCTGACGTCGAAGGTGACGTCGCGCAGCACGACAGCGTCCCCGTAGAGCTTCACCAGGCCGCGCACGCTCAGCACCGGCGCCGCGTCGCCGGCCGTCACCGCACACCCCCGGCCGTGGCGCCGGCGCCGCGGCGGCGGGCGGAGCGAGCGGCGAGATGGTCGGTGACCCGGGTCAGCGGCACGGTGATCGCGAGGAACATCAGCCCGGCCAGCACGTACGGCGAGTAGTTGAAGTTCGCGGACGTGGCGATCTGCGCCGCCCGGACCGCGTCGACGACCCCGAGCACGGAGACGAGACTGGAGTCCTTCTGCAGACTGATCGCGTCGTTCAGCAGCGGCGGCGTCACCCGCCGGACGGCCTGCGGCAGCACGACGCGGCGCATCGTCTGGGCGTGGGTGAGGCCCAGCGAACGGGCGGCGGCGACCTGGCTTGGATGCACCGACTCGATGCCCGCCCGGAACACCTCGGCCACGTACGCCGAGTAGGTGAGCACGAGCGCCGCGCCGCCGAGGACGAGCGGATCGGTGGGCAGGCCGCGCAGCCGCAGGGCGGGCACGCCGAACCCGACCAGGTACAGCACCAGGATGACGGGCAGGCCGCGGAACAGGTCGGTGTAGGCGGCGGCCAGCAGCCGCAGCGGCAGGAACACCGGGCCGGCCAGGGTCCGCGCCAGCGCCACCAGCAGCCCGAGGGCACCCGCCGCGGCCCCGCAGACGACGAACAGCTCGAGGTTGACGACCATCCCGGTGCGCGCGGCCGGCCAGGCCGCGGTGATCTCCGACCAGGAGAAGAACCGCTGGCGGACCCGCGGCCAGCCCGACGTGTGGGTGATCCCGACGCCCGCGGCGACGGCGACCGCGGCGGTGCTGGCGGCGGCGATCACCCCCGCCCGCAGCCGGGCGCGCCGCCGCAGCCGCCGCCGGTCCCGCTCGCGCTCGCTGGGCTCCCAGGCCACCGTCACCGCAGGACGGGTGCTCCCGCCTGGGAACCGAGCCACTGCTCGGTGAGCTGGCGCAGTTCCCCGCTGCTGGTGAGCTGGGCGAGGGCGTCGTTGACGTTGCGCACCAGCGGGTTGCCCTTCTCGAACAGCAGCCCGAACTGCTCCGGCGCCCCGACGGTGGGGAACTGCCCGACGATCAGCGAATCGGGGATCTCTGCGGACGTCAGTTGGAAGGCGGTCGGCAGGTCCACGACGATGCCGTCGATCGGGCCGTTCTCCATCGCGGTCTTCGCGTCGTTGAGGTCGTTGAAGACCGCGGGCTGCTGCACGGGCGCCACCTGCCTGGTGATGGCGTCGAGGCTGGTGGTGCCGACGGGGGCGCCGAACTTGGCGCCCTTCAGCCCGGCGAGGGTTTTCACGTCCGCGATCCGGGAGGACTTGAGCGCGACGACGGCCTGGCTCACGTCGTAGTAGCCCGTGCTGAAGTCGACGGCCTGCTGGCGCTGGGGCGTGATCGAGATCTCGTTGATGTCGAAGTCGAACTTCTTCGGCCCCGGCGCGAACGAGCTGTTGAACGGCTCGGTGACCCAGTGGACCTTGTCCGGGGCGAAACCGAGCTTGGCGGCCACCGCAAAGGCGACCGCGCTCTCGAAGCCCTTGCCGTTCGCCGGCTTGCCGTCGGAGAACCACGGCGCGTAGGCGGGCGAGTCGGTGGCCACTGTCAACTGGCCGGATTTGACCAGGTGCAGGCCGTCCGACGAGGAGCCGCCCGACGAACCGGCACAGGAGGCCAGCGCGAGCAGCGCCGCGGCGGCCAGGGCGAGGACGGTGAGACGCCGTGGGCGTGGCATCGGAGACCTCCGAGGGTGCCCCACCGACGCGGGTGGGGCGCGCTGAGCAGGCAAGAAGGCTGAGCGGTGGGGCTGGCACAGGCTACCGCCGAACCAGGACAAACCGATCACCGGGGGCCGGTCGCCGCCGGTGCCGACCGTGCGGCGGCCCGATGGGTCGCTGGGCGTCGTCGAGGAGCCCGGCCGGTTTCCGGCCAGAATGCGGTCAGATCATGCCGAGGCTTCGGTACGGTTTTTTTGCCGAAAACTGTACCTACCCCTCGGCTCGATTCCGTGCACAAACAGCTACACGGAGATATGTGGGATGGCGTAGCTCGTGACACACCAAGTGCCGGGGTGCCGGGGTGCCGGGGTGCCAACGGATCATGCCTCGGGGCCGGTGACCGGCGGGCCGGCGTAGACGCCACGAGGGCGCAGGCGCAGCGGTGTCTCCTGGTACTCCTCCAGGGCATGGGCGAGCCAGCCGACCGTGCGGGCCACCGCGAAGATCACCTCGCCGGCCTCGGCGGGCATGCCCGCGGCCATGGTCAGCACCGCGAGCGCCAGGTCCACGTTGGGTCGCAGTGCGCGCTCCCGCCCGGCCACCCGGGCGATCTCGCCGGCGGCTGTCAGGAAGGTCTTGGCGGCGGGCAGCGCCGCGAGCGCCGCCAGCAACGCGCGGGCACGCGGGTCGCCGTCGGGGTACAACCCGTGACCGAATCCGGGGATCCGCTGGTCGGCGCGCAGGTGCTCGGAGACGACGACCACCGCGTCCCCCCGGTCGACCACCTCGGCGAGCAGCCGGTATGCCAGCCGGCTGGCGCCGCCGTGCAGGGGGCCGTCCAAGGCGGCGAGCCCGGCGGAGACGACGGCATACGGGTCGGCCCGCGCCGAGGCCGCGACCCGGGCGGCGAACGTGGACACGGCGAGGTCGTGATCGGCCAGCAGCCCGAGGGCCCGGTCGAGACACGCGATCGCGGCCGTGTCGCCAGGCCCACCGGCCAGCCGGCCCCACAGCCGCGCGGCGATGCCCGCCCGCTCCCCGGCCGACTCCGCAGCCCCCGTCATCGCCGCGGACTCCGTCATCGCCGCAGCCCCGACCGACTCCGCAGCCCCGACCGACTCCGCAGCCCTGGCCGACTCCGCAGCCCTGGCCGTCGCGCGGGCTCCGGCTGTCTGGGATGCCTCAGGCGGCGCCGGAAGAGCCTCGACGAGCGCCGCAACGAGAGTGCGGGCGGTGAGCAGGACGCTGTCCTCCCGCAGGTCGAAGCGCAGCGGGTCGCTCGCCGCGGCGACCGAGACGGCGACCCGCATCCGGTCGGTGAGCCTCGACCGGGCGGGCAGGATCCCACCCACTCGCTCCAGGGTGGCGGCGAGATCCGGCGGGACGGTGAACACCGGCGCCGGATCCGTCCGGCCGCGCCAGAGCCAGCCGGCCACGTCCTCGAAACGGTGACGGGCGACGAACTCGACGGCGTCGACGCCGCGGTAGTAGAGGCGTCCGTCCGCGACGAGGGTGAGCCGGGTGCGCACGGCCGGCAGGTCCCCGCCGCGCAGGGCACCGGCCCCTGCCACACCGACCGCGGGGGCAGCGACGGCGGGCCCGGTGGAACCGCTCGGGGTACCGGCGGCAGGAACCTCCCGCTCAGGGACGTCGGCTCCGGCGACGCCGTCGACGCCGTCGACTGCGACGGTCCCGTTGGCAGCCGCGGCGCGGGCTCGCGCGTGCCCCGCCGTGCGTAGCCGCTCGACCTCGGCGGGGTCGAAGGTGCTGCCTCGGCCGCCGGCGGCCCGCTGGCTGTGCAGCAGGCCCCGGCTGGCGTAGGCGTAGACCGTCTCAAGCTTCACCCCGAGCCGCTCGGCGACCTCGCGCGACGTCAGCCGCTCACCATGACCCATCCGCGCCCCCTTCCGCTCCGCCGAGTGTACTGATTCACGTTGATTGCAATCAACGTTGACATGCCATCCATAAAGGATCAACTATGGATGGCGAGGAGGCGAACCATGGTGATCACAACTGGCAGTACGGCCCGCATCGGCTCGGCGCAGGCGGCGCAGGCGACGGATGCCTCGCCCACCCCGCCGGCGGGCATGGGCGTCCCACGGGGACTGAAGGGGGTGGTCGTCACGCAGACGGCGCTCGGCGACGTGCGCGGGCGCGAGGGCTTCTTCCACTATCGGCAGTATTCGGCCGTGGAGCTGGCCGAACGCCGCTCGCTGGAGGACGTCTGGCATCTCATGGTGTTCGGCGAGCTGCCGGACACCGCGACGCGAGCAGCTTTCGCCGCCCGGGTGGCGCCGTTGCGGCGGCTCCCGGCGGGTCTCGACGAGCTGCTGCCGGGGCTGGCCCGGGCCGGCGTGTCCGGGGGTGCGCTCGACGGGCTGCGCACCGCGTTGTCGCTGGCCGGCGCCGCGCGCGGCACCGCCCCGCTGTACGACACCGACGAGGCGGCCCGCGTCGACGACGCCCTGTTCGTCGGCGCGGTCACCCCGACGCTCGTCGCCGCGCTGCACCGGCTGGCCCATGGGCTCGCACCGGTGGCACCCCGCGACGATCTGCCGTTCGCGGCCAACTACCTGTACATGGTCACCGGCGCGGAGCCGACCGCGGCACAGGTGCGCGCGATCGAGCGCTACCTGATCTGCACCGTCGACCATGGCTTCAACGCCTCGACGTTCACCGCCCGGGTGATCGCGTCGACCGGGGCGGACCTGGTGGCCTGCGTCGTCGGGGCGATCGGCGCGCTGTCCGGGCCGCTGCACGGCGGCGCGCCGAGCCGGGCGCTGGACACCCTCGACGAGATCGGCAGCCCCGAGCGGATCGACCCGTGGATCCGCGAGCACGTCCTCGCCGGCGATCGGATCATGGGCTTCGGCCACGCCGTCTACCGGACCGAGGACCCGCGGTCACGGTTGCTGCGCGGCGTCGCCGAGGACTTCGGCGGCGAGCTCGTCGCGTTCGCCGTCCAGGTCGAGCGGCGGGTGGTGGAGCTGCTGGCCGAGCTGAAGCCGGGCCGGGAGCTGCACACGAACGTCGAGTTCTACGCCGGGGTCGTGATGGAGCTCTGCGGGCTGCCGCGGGACATGTTCACCCCGACGTTCGCCGTCGCCCGCACGCTCGGCTGGACGGCGAACATCCTCGAACAGGCAACCGACAGCAAGATCATCCGCCCGTCGGCTCGCTACGTCGGCCCGCCCGCGCCGGAGCCGGTCCCGTCGCCGTAGCCCGAACCCACCGCCATGGCCGTGCGGCCGTAGGGGCCGTGCGGCCGTGCTGGCCGTCATGGAATCCCCATTCCGCTTTCCGGTGCACGCTTGCCGTCGTCTGGGCGACACCGCCGGTCGAATAGGCGGGACTGTTCATTCCGACGTTCATCCGGTTATGATCGGCACCGTCGACGGCTCGACCACAGCGGCGAGCGTCGTTCCTTGCCCGGCGGCAGGACGACAACCGGTCGGGGATTGCGCGGACGGGGGCGGCCTGGTGAGCGATCCGATGCTGATCTGGAAAGGCAAGAACGCCGACCAGCGGCTTTTCTGGTCCCGGGCCCATTCGGACGGCAGTTGGCGCGACCAGCAGCAGGTGCGGTATTTCGCCACCAACAGGGGCGGGATCGGGGCCGCCTCCGACGGCAGGCTGACGGCCCGGGCCGCATGGCGGGGCGCCGACGACGACAGCCGGATCTGGACGGCGGGCTGGTATGGCGACGGCTGGTCCGACCAGCAGACCCCGGTGGACGCTCCCCGCACCGAGGACCGGCCCGCGCTGGCCTTCCACGACGATCGCACGGTCATGGCGTGGCGCGGGGTCGGTCCCGACCAGACGATCTGGTTCTCCGAGAACCTCGGGCCGCAGCGGGTCGCCGGCGGGCAGGCCTCGTCCACCCACGGCCCGGCGCTCGCGTCGTACGGCGGGCTGCTGTACATGGCGTGGAAGGGTTCCGGCGGCGATCAGGGGCTTTACTGGACGACATACGACGGGCACACCTGGGCGCAACCCCGCCCGTTTCCCGGCGGGTCCACGCACGGCCCGGCGCTCGCCGCCTCACCGCAGGCCCTTTTCCTGGTCTGGAAGGGCTCGGGAAACGACGCGGGAATCTGGCATGCGGAGTTCCAGAACGGCCGCTGGTCGGCCCAGCGCCCCGCCCCCGGCGGAACGAGCACCGGACCGTCGGCGGCCTACGTCGGTAACACCGTCATCACGGCGTGGAAAGGTGTCGGCGCCGACGCGCGGATGTGGACCTGCCGGAATTTCCGCGAACCCCAGATTGCCGTCGCGAACGGCGCCTTCGGCACCAGTGACACCCCGGCAGTTGTGAGCACCTTCGTCACGGAGCTCTGACCGCCCGGGTCGGGCGGGGGCGCGCTTCCGCGTCCGACTCCCCCACCCGCCGCCGCGGCGCGGACGGCAGGGCGCCGCCCGTCCGCGGCGGGAGTGAGGACGGCGGCCTGCCGGCGCGGGCCGCCCTGGGCTGCCCGGCACCGGCGCCCGGCACCGGCGCCCGGCAGCTCCCGCCCGGCGCCCCACCACCGACCTCCCTCCCATCGAGGCAGTCTCCTTCCCATGGTGAAGCGACGCGATATGCGTTCGGGTACCCGAGGCCGGGTCGGATTGATGCCGCACCGGTTGCCTACCGCCGATCGAATTCATGCCGGTGAGCCAGGAAAGCCGCGGTCACCGTCCGCGGAACCACTCACCGGCGATGCGCAACGGAAACAGACAGCGCAACGACACCGCGACAGGGACCACATCCATCGCACCAACTCCGATCCGGTGGGAAAACGAAGAACCCTGAGTGGCATNGGCGCGGCCCCCGAGGGGAACGGGGACCATGCCGGGTCACCCAAAATGGCCGGCGCCGGCGCGGAAGGCAACCATCACGCCCCATTGGCAACCCGTTGCCATAACGCACCGTAACGGAACGTGCCGCAGTCGAGACGCACCGCCTAGGACTACCGCCTCGACGGATGGGATAGTTCCCCATAAAACATGACATTTGAGCTAGATCGCCTCAAGATGGGTTACTCTGCGCAAGAAATGTGAAGCGCGACACACAGTGGGGCGTTACCTGTGCGAAACATTCTTATGGACGCGGCACACGGACCCACGGATTGACACGAAGCGTCATCACGTAGAAGCGGAGAGTCTCCACAAAGAGGCATGCAAGGTGCCTTTTTAGGCGACTTGACCGATTTGCTGGCAGTAGACGCTGGCCAGCTCCGGGTGGCGGCCAGGACGTCCGCACACTGAACGAGCCCTGACGGCGCCCCTCCGGGTCCCCTTCTTCCGGCCACGGCTCACCCAAACGGCGCCCGATCGCGATGGGCAGCGAGGACTTCTTTCTGCGAACCGGATGACAACCGGGCCTCCGTTCTGGCACAGTCCAGCCCGGACCCGAGCGCAACCGGGTCCACCAACATCACCGAATCGGTGCGGCGTGCCGAGTCCGAGCACGTCTTTTTCTCCTCACCAAGGCCTTCTTCCAGCGTCCCGGTTGACGCATTCCCAGGACTCCTGAGAACGCTCGCCATCCGCGCGGAAAAGGCCGGGGAAGGTGGCTCACATCATGGGGGGTGATTCGCCGTGAGTCGACATCGTCGGCTTCCTGGACACGCCGGCCGGCATCGGACCGCCGAGTCACCCGGCAGGCACCGGGCCGTCTCGACGGACACCGCGCTCCGGCGCACCTCTCGACGGCCGGCGCCGCTGTGGCCGAAGGCGGCCGGCGGGCTCACCGCCCTGCCCATGATCGGCCTGCTCGTCGCCCTCTGCCTCAGCCCGGGACCCGCCATCCCCGCGCAGAACGTCGCCCCCGCCCCGGCCGTTCATCCGCCGACCGCCACCCGCACCTACCCGTTGCCCCTCGTCCTCCCGCCGCTCATTCCCGCCAGCTCCACCAACCCCACCGCGACACCGACCACCACCGCGACACCACCCCCGGACCTCCCCGACGATCACACCCTCGCTGACGCCGCGGCGGGCCGATCCACCACCCCGACCGTCGTCCTGACCGCCCGCGATCGAGCCATCCCCGCTCGCGTCCTGGCGGCGTACCGCAGCGCCGCAACCCGCATGGCCACCGAGCGCCCCGGCTGTCACCTGCCCTGGCAGCTTCTCGCCGGCATCGGCAAGATCGAGTCCGGCCACGCGGTCGGCCGCCCCATCACCCCCGACGGCACCATCACCTCGCTCATCCTCGGCCCACAGCTGGACGGCCGCCACGGCCACGCCCTCGTACGCGACACCGACCACGGTGCCCTCGACCACGACACCACCTACGACCGCGCCGTCGGCCCCATGCAGTTCATCCCCACCACCTGGCGCACGGCCGGCCGCGACAACTCCGGCGACCAGCACGCCGACCCCCACAACATCGACGACGCCACGCTCGCCGCCGCCGGCTATCTCTGCCGCTCCCACCGGGACCTGGCCGACCCCGCCGACCTCCGCACGGCCATCTACAGCTACAACCCGTCCACCAGCTACGTGCACGCCGTCCTCGCCTGGACGGCCGGATACACCGCCGACGGCGCCACCCCCACCCCCGCGCCGGCCACCACGCCCCGCCCCACGACAGTCCCCCGCCCCTCGACGGCCTCGCCACCCGCCGTCGCCCCGGCGCCGACCGCCCCGACACCGACCCCCGCGACGACACCGCCACCAACCCCGCGGGCGTCGCTGTCCCCGTCCGTTCCCGCCTCGTCGAGCCCGTCCGCCCGCACCATCCCCACCCTGACCGGATCCGCTTCCCCCAGCCGGCCGTCCGGTGCCGGTCCCAGCGCCGTCGCCCCGGCGCCGAGGCCTGGTCCGGCGCTCCCCGCCCCGCCCCGGGCCACTCCTGCCCCGACGCCCGGGGCGGCGACCGACGGTGATGCGGATCATCCCGCGGACGTCCCCACCGTCGCGCCCAGCAGCTCACTGCTCGTCGTCTCGCTCCTGCCGAGGAACGAGCCGACCGACCCGGGCCCCGTCACCCCGTCCACCCCACCCCCCTGAGCCCGCCCACCAGGCTCCGAGGGCCGATCCGCAAAAGCGAGCCTGTCATGCCACGCCCCACCCGCTACCCGCCCCATTTCCGGGCCGACGCCATCGCCCGCGTTCGGCGCGTTCAGCCCGATCACTCGTCCGAGTGGTCCGCGATCCAGGCCGTCGCGAGTTCCCTCGCCATCAGCGCCGAGACGCTTCGGACCTGGGTACGCCAGGCCGAGTCGCTCAGCGACGGGCAACGGACGACCGCCCGCCGACAACAGGCCGAGATCCGCCGCCTGATCCGAGAGAATGCCGAGCTGCGCCGCGCGCTCGACATTCTGCGCGGGCCGGAGCCGTCGAGACCTCCGACGCGCCCGGCCGTCAACCGATCCGTGCCGAAGGCGACCGGCGGCTCGGTGACCCCTACGTGAGCCTTTCCGGGAATTCCGGCCGGCGGATCGACGCCCGTTCTTTCTGCCCACCGGCGGATACCACTCCGGCGACAGCCGTCTCGGACCATTCGGACGGCTCTGCCGCGCCACCGAACACGTGTTTCCTACAGGTAACACACTGCTGCGTGACCCAGATAACATCGGCGCTCTTCTGCGGTATTGACGCCACCNGCAGATCCGAGCTCCGGTAACCCAAAGTCACCAAACCCTGCGGCTGACGGCTCCCGGACGGGTTCGGTGCAACACCGAGTGCTCGCCACCCCTCAGACAGGGCGAGCAAGGACCCCTCTCGCTCAAGCAACGAACACACAACCGATCTTGATTCTCTAGTGCTGCCATCGAGGTTCTGTCATTTTCGGTGATCCGGCGCGCCCCCCGTTTCCCTCGGGACAGGGAGGGTGACGCGCCTTTCCTTGCCTGCGCCGGAGAATCGGAGTTGACATGATGCGGGCATCCCCCGTACATCGTCGAAGGCACACTGCTCGAGCTATCTGCGTTCTTCTCGCCGCCGTTCTGGTGGGGACGATCGCCACATTTCTTCCGGCGGGGCGAGATGCGGCCTGGGCCGCCCCCACCGGCTCCGCCGACAAGGCGACACCCGCGCCGACCGGGCCGGCCGAACGGCCGGACTTCGTGTCCGCGCAGGTCGCCGCGCACGCGGAGAAGCGGCGGATCGAGGTGACGGACCGGCGGACCGAGACGACGTCGACGTTCGTGAACCCGAACGGCACGATCACCGTCGACTCGTTCGCCGGGATCCACCGGGTTCGCCGCGGGGACGGCTGGGTGAACGTCGATCCCACCCTCGTCCTCGCGGGCGGGAAGGTCACCCCGAAGGCCGCGAAGGCGGCGATCGTCCTCTCCGCGGGCGGCAAGGCCGGTGACCCGGTCGCGACGCTGGTCGACGGGACGCGACAGGTCGCGTTCGCCTGGCCGAACGCCCTGCCCGCCCCGACCCTCACCGAGAACGTCGCCACCTACCCAGCGGTCGCGAAGGACACCGACCTGCGGGTCAAGGTGACCCCGACCGGCTACGACGTGCAGATCGTCGCCCACACCCCGGCCGCGGCGCAGGCCGCGCTGACGTTGCCGATGCGCCTGACGGGCCTGACCGCGACCCGAACCGCGGGCGGCGAGACCCGCCTGTCGGCCGGCGGGAAGGTTACCGCCCGCTCGCCGACCCCGGTGATGTGGGACGCCCACCTGGACCCGGCGACGAAGCTGCCCGACCGGACCCGCGCGGTCGACGCGGCGCTCACCGGGGCGAGCACCGCCACGCCGACGCTGGAGCTGAAGCCGGACAAGGCGTGGTTGACGGACCGCGCCCGCCAGTACCCGGTCACCATCGACCCGGCGGCGGTGCTGGCCGACAACCTCGACACCGACGTCAACGACACGAACCCGACCACGAACTACGACAGCTACGAGTACCTGCGGGTCGGCAACTACCTCGGCGGCGCGGTCAACCGGTCGTTCCTGCGGTTCGACACGACCGCGATCGAGAGCCGGCACGTCACCTCGGCCTACCTCCAGCTCTGGCAGGCCGGTTCCCAGACCTGCACCGCGCAGCCCATGGTCGTGCAGGGCTCGGCGGCCCTGTCCGCCGGGACGACGTGGAACACCCAGCCGGCCGCCGACGGCACGAACTGGTCGAACACCAGCTTCAACGCCGGCACGGTGAACAGCTGCGGGTCCGGCGGCGTCTCCCTCGACATCACCGGCCTGGCGCAGGCCTGGGCCACCAACGGCCAGCCGTCGCCGGAGACCCTGACGCTGCGCGCGCCGGACGAGACCAGCTGGGACCAGTACAAGTACTTCTACTCCGGGGACACCGGCCTCAAGCCGCAGGTGTCCACCACCTACAACTCCTACCCGGGCACCGTCGCCAACCGCTCCACCAGCCCCTGCTCCGCACAGTGCGGCGGCAGCCCGGCGACCGTCCTGACGAACTCGACGCGCCCGGTCCTGTCCGGCGCGGCCACCGACGCCGACGGCGCCCCGCTGCGGCTCGACTTCGAGGTGTGGAACTCCGCCGGCACCACGAAGATCACCGACGGGTCGGTCTCCAACATCTCGCCGAACGCCACGGGTTCCTGGACCGTACCGGCGGGTGTGCTGACCAACGGCACCTCCTACGAGTGGCGGGTCCGCGCCTACGACGGCACCGACTACTCCCAGGCGTGGTCGTCGTGGATCCCGTTCACCGTGGACACCACCGCCCCGGCCGCACCGACCTCGCTCGCCTCCGCGGCCTGGCCGTCCGGCGGCTGGGGCACCGCGACGTCGGGCACGTTCACCTGGACCTCGCCGGGTGGGGACACGCAGTCGTTCCTCTACGGCCTCGACCAGCCCTCGCCGGCGACCGAGACCACCGGCACGGCCAGCGCGACCCTGACCCCGACCGCCGGACTGCACACGTTCTACGTCCGGACGAAGGACAAGGCGGGCAACCTGTCGTCGGTCGTGTCCTACGGCTTCGGCCTCGGGACGGGGNCCCTGGCAAGTCCGGCGGAGAACGCCCGGGTCCAGCGGTTCGTCGTCCTGGAGGGGCAGGCCCCGAGCACGCAGGTGTCGGTGACCTACCAGTACCACCTGGGCACGAGCACGGGCGCGACCTGGAGCGACGTTCCCGTCGGGGACACGACGATTGAGGGCACCTCGACGAACCCGACGTGGCCGGCACCGCGCAACGGCTCGGGCCTGTTCGACCGGCAGAACTGGAACGTCGGCTTCACCCTGCAGGGCGGCGCCGACGGGCCCATCCAGCTACGCGCCTGCTTCCGCGACTCCGGCGGCACCGTCTCCTGCACGGCCGCCCGCACGGTGCAGTACGCCCGTAACGCCTTCGGCGCCACGAACGCCACCTCCGAGGTGGGCCCGGGTTCGCTGGCCCTGCTCACCGGCGACTACTCCGTGTCGGCGACGGACGTCACGCTGGCGAGCTACACCGGCAGCCTCACGGTCGGCCGGTCCCTGACGACGCTGACGCCGCCCCCGGCGACCAGCGACCCGTCCGGGATCTTCGGCCCCGGCTGGACGTCGAACCTGCAGGGGCCGGCGTCCGGCACCGCGGCCAGCACGCTGACGGACGCCACCGCGACCACGAACACGGTCACCTTGACCTCCAGTGAGGGCGCGGCGTCCGTCTACACCCGGACCGGCTCCGGCAGCTACCCGTACAGCTACGCCGGGGTCGCCGACACCGCCGTGGACGGGTCGAAACTCGTCAAGGACTCCGCCACCCAGTTCACCCACACCGGCGTCGACGGCACGAAGACCGTGTTCGTGTCGAAGACCGTCGGCTCGGCCACCATCTGGGTCGTCGACCGGGTGGAGCAGCCCGGCTCCGCCACCACCTCCACCTACACCACCGACAGCGCCGGGCGGGTGACCCGCATCCTCGCCCCGGTCCCGACCGGCGTCACCTGCACCACCCTGGTCGCCGGCTGCCGGGCGCTGACGTTCACCTACGCCACCTCCACCACCGCGACCGCCTCCGGCACCGACCCGGCGACGTGGGGCGACTACAACGGCCAGCTCGCGTCGATCTCGATGGCGGTCAACGGGGCCACCGCGGTCGTCGTCGCGCAGTACAAGTACGACTCGACCGGCCACCTGCGCCTGGAGTACGACCCGCGCGTCGACAACACCGACGGCTCGCACATCGGCACGACGTACCAGTACAACGCCGGTGGCCGCCTGAGCACCCTCACCCCGCCCGGGCAGGACGCCTGGACGTTCGGCTACGACACCTACAACCGGGTGATCAGCGTCGCCCGGCCGCGGCCCGCCGGTGCCGGCACCGCGACCCGCACGATCGTCTACGGCGTCGCGCTGACCGGCTCGGGCGCGCCGATCGACCTGGCCTCCGGCGTCGTCGCCGGCTGGGGCCAGCGCGACCTGCCGGCCTGGGCGACCGCGGTCTTCCCGGCCAGCCGGGTGCCGTCCAACCCGCCCGTCGCCGCAGACTGGCCCTACGCCGATCTCAGCTATCTCAACGCCGACGGCCGCCAGGTGAACGCCGCCTCCTACGGCAACGGCGCCTGGCAGATCACCACGACCGAGCACGACCCCAACGGCAGCGTCATCCGTGAGCTGACCGCGGAGAACCGCAACCAGGCCCTCACCCCGACCGCCGACACCGACCCGACCGTCACCGCGCTCACCGACTCCGCGGCCCGGGCGCAGGTGCTGGACACCGACACCGTGTACTCCGCGGACGGAGTGTCGGTCACCGACACGTTCGGGCCGACGCACCGGATCGTCGACAACAGCGGGGCGCCGTACTCCGCCCGCCAGCACGTCCACACCGACTACGACGAGAACGCCCCGTCCTCGCCCGACCCCTACCGGCTGCCCACCACCATCACCACCACCATCCGCCAGGCCGGCGGGGCGGACGTCGAACCGCGTAAGACCATCAACGGCTACGAGGCGAAGTCCGGCGATCCTGCCACCACCTCCGGCTGGGCCCTGCGCAAGCCCACGACGGTGACCACCTGGATGGGCGGCGGCGGTGCCACCGACATCGTCCGCACCACGTACTACAACGCGGCCGGAAACCCGGTCGAGGTCCGCCAGCCGAAGGCGAACACCGCCGGCACGGACGCCTTCACCACCGTCACCTCGTACTTCACCGCCACCGGCTCCGGCGGCTGCGTGAACGCCTCCTGGACGGGCCTGCCCTGCTCCACCGGCCCCGCCGCGCAGCCCAGCTCCGGCAACCCGCTGCCGGTGACGACCTACACCTACAACAACCTCAACCAGCCCCTGACCAAGGTCGAGACCGTCACCTCCGGATCGACCACCACCCGCACCACGACCTACACCTACGACGCGGCCGGCCGGAAGACCTCCGAGGCGCTCGCCGTCAGCCCCGCCGCCGACGGTGGCACCGCCGTGCCCACCGCCACCTACGGCTACAGCACCACCACCGGACTACCCACCACCACGACCGCATCGTCGATCACTCTGACCACCGGCTATGACACGTGGGGACAGGTCACCAGCCAGACCGACGCCGACGGCAACACCACCACCACCGGCTACGACGTCGACGGCCAGGTCAGCTCGGTCAACGACGGCAAGGGCACCTCCACCTATCTCTACGACACCGCGACCGAACACCGCGGCCTCGTGACCTCGCTCGGCGTCGGCGCCGGTAGTGCCCCCTCCACCTTCACCGCGACCTACAACGGCGACGGCACCCTGACGTCGCAGACCTATCCCAGCGGCCTCGTCTCGACGACTCGCTACGACAACAACGCCGAACCCACCAGCCTCGTCTATGGGAAGTCCGGAACTCCCTGGCTGACCTTCTCCCAGGCAAACTCGATCTACGGCCAGGTCCGGCTCGACGCCACCGCGCCCGCGACAAAGACCCTGGGCTACGACCCCGCGGGCCGGCTGAATTCGGTGGTGGACTCCGTCAGCTACGGGGGCCCCCGAATCTGCACCACCCGCACCTACACCTACGACCTCGACTCCAACCGCACCGCCCTCACCAGCTACCCCGACGCCGGCGGCCAGCCTGACACCGGCAACTGCTCCACCAGCACCACACCGGCCGTTTACAGTCACACCTATGACCAGGCTGACCGGATCACCGACACCGGTTACGTCTACGACAAGTTCGGCCGCACCACCGGGGTTCCGGCGGCCGATGCCGGCGGCGTCGCGCAGACCGTCGGCTTCAATGCCAACGACCTGGTCGCCTCCCAGTCCGCAGGCTCCACCTCACGCACCTACACCCTCGACCCCGCCCGCCGGCTCCGATCCTGGACCGACGGCTCCACCACCAGCACCAACCACTACCCCAGCGCCACCGGCGACAGCCCCACCTGGATCGGCGTCACCGGCGNCACCTGGACCCGGAACATCACCGGAATCGGCGGCGACCTCGTCGCGCTCCAAACCGACACCGGCACCGTCACCCTCCAACTCACCAACCTCCACGGCGACATCGTCGCCGCCGCCGACGACTCCACCACCGCCACCTCCATCGCCACCTACGCCGAATCAGGCGAGTTCGGTATCCCCTATGCCACTAGCACCGCCTATCCCCGCTACGGCTGGCTCGGCGCAAAACAACGCTCCCACGACACCCTCGCCGGCCTCACCCTCATGGGCGTCCGCCTCTACAACCCCTACACCGCCCGATTCCTGTCCACGGACCCAGTCCTCGGCGGCAGTGCCAACCCCTACGACTACACCAACCAGGACCCCTACAACACCTTCGACCTCGACGGCAGGTGGTTCTGGAGCAAGTGGTCTGGTTGGCGAAGGGCCGAAACCATCGCGCTCGGCGTCACTCTGGGAGTAGCAATTTTCACCCCGAGCCCCCTAAACATTGGCTTCGCCATATTCGGACTCGCATCTTACTATCATTACTATCTAGTCAGGCGCGACATTCGAGGAAGGTATTGCAATTACAGCTACGTCAATCAATGCTACAGAATGTGATGAGACGATCGCGACCATATCTATTCATATCGCTAGGTATATCAATTGCAGTTTACGGCTGCATCGTACTTGCGGTGCGGCACGAGATCCTTTCAGGTTTCTTCCACTGCACGTTCGGACTCTACCTACTCTTTCAGGGGGTAAGAGCCAAGAGAGAGGAATGAACCCTCGAAGTCTGACATCGCACGCGCCAGTGGTATGGCCCAGGTCTGCCGGGAACGCACATCTCCAACCCGCCGCCCGGGCTATCCGGTGAACCTGTGAATGAACTGCCCCGGTTTCCTCGGAGATCGGGGCAGTTCACTTTTGGTCGATGCTGATACGCATTACTGATCTTTAATGTGCCGGGTCGGGTTGATCCGGTGGTGATCGCTGGGAGTGGGTGGTGGGGGTTTGGGTAGCCCACGGGTATGAGGTATGCGACGGGTGGCGGGTTGACCGCCGAGGATNGGGATCGTCGGGAACGGGTGCGGGGGAGGCTGCACGCTTGCTCGAGGGGGGTGTGTCGGACCGGGAGATCGCTGCGGAACCTGTCAACCTGTTTGAGGCAGGATGCTGCAAAAATCTAGTCAGCGGTCGTGTCTGGCTCCTGGGACTGGTCTTCGTGGTCGGGGGCCGGCGGACGAACCGATCCCCACCACCGCCTATCCCCGCTACGGCTGGCTCGGCGCACAACAACGGTCCCACGACACCCTCGCTGGCCTCACCCTCATGGGCGTCCGCCTCTACAACCCCTACACCGCCGGCTTCCTCTCCACCGACCCCGTCCTCGGCGGCAGTGCCAACCCCTACGACTACGCCTACCAAGACCCCTATAACAAACTCGACCTCGACGGGAATGCGTGCGCCTGGTTCGCCTGGAAATATCTGTGCGCCCCCAATCCATTCCGTCCGGTCAGAAGAGTCGCCAGGTGGGGCTGTGCCACGTATTGGGGCATCATAGGGTGGGGATATATAGCCGGCAGATACCTGGGGAACTATTTTTGGCCCGCATTCGGATACACCGTCTATTGTGGCTGACACTACGGAACATGGCGTTAGGAGAAATCCGGTGGTCACCGGTAAGAGCTCTCGCCCAAGTTGGCAAAAACCGGTGGAGATCGCAGGTTATTCACTAATCTTCGCAGCGGTTGTGATAGCGACGTTCGCTGGAGTACCGGGCGTCTGGGTAGTCCTCTCGGCGGGCGCTCTAGGCGTGGCGTTCAGATTTCTGTTGGGCAAAGCTCTGCATGAGAAGAACACTACCGAAAAATAGAAGAAGCGGGCCGGCCACGATATTCCTGAATGGACTGCCTGCGAACTGATTCGCGTGGTTCCGTCACTCGATCGGGTGGCGGGACCACACTTCACTTACGGGTAAGAGAAGCTCATCGCCTGTGGGCGAAGCATAGAAAGCAGGCGTCGGAGTAGCTGCAGAACATCCGCTCATTCAAGCCAGGGCCTCGGCGAGGCCCTGCGGTAGTTGTCAAGTCAAACGAGACAGTGGGTTGTTAGTCGACTGGCTGTGAGACTGGCTGGTTGATCCAGACGGTGGCGGGTAGTCGGGGTGGGCGTGGTCTGCGGCTGAACCGTGCGGGGTGGGCTGCGTGGGCACGGTCGAGGGCGGCCTGGCGGTGGGCCTGGACCTGCTCGGCGGTGCCGAAGTGGACCGAGGCCGGGGTGTGAAACCCGATCCCGGAGTGGCGATGCTCGTGGTTGTAGGCGGTGAAGAATCCCTCGCAGAACCGGCGGGCGTCGTGCAACGATCCGAACTGGGCGGGGAAATCGAAGCTGTACTTGAGGGTCTTGAACTGCGCTTCGGAATATGGGTTGACAACATGATGCTCGCAGTCGTTGGAGACGCGGGGCCGGGAATGTGACCGGTGGACGTCGAGGTCGACGAGAAGCGCCGATACCGGTTTCGATATCATGGCGCCACCGCGGTCGGCGTGGATAGTGTGCGGCGGGGTTCCGTTGCGGGTGACCGCGTCGGCGAGGAAGTCTTTCGCGACGACCGCGTCCTCGGCGGCGGCGACGAGCCACCCGGTGACATACCGCGAGTAGATGTCGAGGATGACGTAAAGCCGGTACCAGATTCCTTTCGCTGGTCCTTTCAGCGCGGTGATGTCCCACGTCCAGACGTGGTTCGGTCCGGTCGCGGACAGCTCGGGACATCGGGGCGCAGGCGTACTACAATGCCTACATGAAGCGGACCGATGTGCGCGGACGGTACTGCAACTATGACTCGCGAGACCGAGCGATTTCTTGCTATACGCCATGCGCTAGTAACCGACACGTTGCCTAGATACTCGTGCTAGTTGCCAAGCCCTTCACACTGAGGCCCTCGATTGGATAAGGAAAAAAGCAGATTAGCTCTCAGCATTCTCTACCTCTGTCTGGGCCTGGCCTGGCTCATCGCCCAGCTTCTGCGACCAGTCCATTTCGAGGGTCTCCTCTTCACCATCCTCTATGTATCACTTGGAGTCGCAGGAGTCTCGGTAAGCACCTTCAACAACTACAGAAAGAGGAGGATGGGTGGCCGAGAGGCAGAAAAGTAGGAGATGCAAGGGGCTCCGAATAGCTGAGCCGGTTTAGGTTCACAGCCCTCCACCACGGCGACATCGTCGCCACCGCCGACAACTCCACCACCGCCACCTTCATCACCAACTAGGCTGAGTATGTATGAGATTCGGTAGACGCCTCCACTCTATGAGCACCAGCAGCCAGGCCACCTTTTTCATCATCCTATTCTTCTCCGTCTCGCTCCTAGGCACCAGATTCCTCTCCGGCTGGCTATCCGAGCTCTGGCCACTCATCGCCGCATTCGCCCTGGCCATTCTCCGCATGGCGATATTCGGCAAGAATGGGAGGCCCCCCAGGGAGCACTAAACACTGAACCCAAATGCCGCCGCACCAACCGCTTACATAAAGCCGGCTAGGCAGGGCCGAGGCTGACGGGCGGCCCTCACCGCGATCGCGGAGAATCACGGAAACTGCTTGAAGATCAAAACACCACGTTCGGTCGGCCTTTACCGCGACAGTCACCGTCCCCGAAGGGAAGTTCGTGCCTGGTATTGTCGGTCCACTGATTCTGCCTGAGGAGTGAATTACTGGACCGCGGAGGGGCTGGTTCCGGGCATGCTGGAAGACGCTGGGAGCCTGGCTTCCAGCGTTAGTCCTATCGGTTCTCGGTTAGCGGCTGCCGCTCATCCCTTTCTTTCCGGGGTCGGACGGTTATGCTGCTGGTGTGACGGTGACGGTGTAGCCGAGTTTCTCCGGTTCGCCGACGAGGTTCTTCCGGCGTCGTTCGGGGTCCCGGCGCCGGCGGGCGTGCCAGTCTCCACCGAGGTCCTGGTAGACGGTGTTGTTCGCGATGATGTGCCAGTAGGCGATGAGAATATCGTGGCGGGTCGCACCGATGGCTTTCAGGACGCCGCGGCGGCCGCGGACCTGGGCGTGGTGGGACGCCAGGTAGGTGTCCTTGCTCCGGGCGGCGGCGTGCGCAGCCTCGGTCAGCGCGGTCCGTAACCACTTGTTGCCGTGACGGGTACGACCGGACAGGCGTTTCCCTCCCGAGGTGTTGTTCCCCGGGCAGATCCCCGCCCAGGACGCGAGATGACCAGCGGTCGGGAACCGGCTCATGTCCAGGCCGACCTCGGCGAGCAGCACGGTCGCGGTGACCTCACCCACCCCGGTGATCGTGCAGATCCGGTCGACCGTCTGGCGAAAAGAGGCGATCATCACCTCGATCCGATGGTCGAGCTCGTCGATCTGCTCGTCGCACAGATCGATCCGTGCCAGCAGCTGCGCGGCGAGGAAACCGTGATGCCCGGAACGAAACGTGCCCGCGAGCGCCTCCTGCAACTGCGGGATCTTGCTCCGGAGCCGGCCACGGGCCTGATCGGCCAGATACTCCAGGGACCCTTCCCCCTCGATCATCTTCTCCAGGATCGCCCGACCCGACACCCCCAGCAGCTTCGAGGCGACGCTGGTGAGCTTCACCCCGGCGTCCTGCATCAGCTTCTCCAGCCGCTGGACCTCCCGGGTCTTCTCCTCGACCACGATCCGCCGGGCCCGGGTGAGATCACGAAGATCCCGCTGCGGCTTCGGGGGCACGAACGACGCGCGCACCAGACCGTGCGCGACGAGATCCGAGATCCAGGCCGCGTCGGCCACATCCGTTTTTCGTCCCGGCACGTTACGGACGTGGGTGGCGTTGAGGAGCCAGCACTCGAACCGGTCCTCCAACATGTGGAACACCGGCTTCCAGTAGACGCCCGTCGATTCCATCCCGACGATCGTCACCCGGCACTCGGTAAGCCAGTCCGCGAGCATCCCAAGTGAACCCCCGGTCGTCGTGAACGTCCGTACCTCGGTCACGGCTTTACCTGAACCGGTTTGGATACGCACCGCCGCGGCGACCGTGTCCCGGTGCACATCAAGACCCGCGCAGCGCGGGAATAACACCTGCATCTGTCATCCCTCCGTTGTCATCCAGCCTTGTAGATGCTGTCCGGAGAGGCCCTGAACACAGGAAACTGAGGAACGCGCTCGTAGCAGCAGGAAAGAGTGCCCCAGGACCTCCACTGCCATACTCTTGGACGGGCTCTGAGCACCAGAGATCGCCGACGTCGATCCGGACAGCACCGAAGATCATGTATGGTCCTCGGCCGCACCGGGCCACAACAGCCCACCAGCCCACGTCAGGACCACGGCCATCGCGCGGCCGGGCTCAAATTCTCATACGAAAGGGTGGCGGCAACGCCGCCCTGGTTGCTCTTGGGGCAATTGCGTTCGCGATCGTGACGTACTTTCGGGATCGTCGACAGCGGCAGATACTGGGACGCGTCCTACATAATCGTCGCGCACTCGCGGCAGGGTTGGTGACCGCCGTCGCTCTACCGGCAATTGGCTTTGCCGTCGATCACGAACTCTCGAACCTGGGATTCGGAATTCCTATCGGCGTAATGGTGGGGAGCGTGGTCGCGATAGCTCTTGACCGAAACCAACTCGAAAGGGAATAAGCGAGCCTGCCAGACGGAAAATCCGTTAGGTCAGGCGGTGCTGCTCGGACTCCTGTCCCTGCCGCACCGCCTGCAAGAATTTTCGGGGCCGGTGTACTGAGCTTACGTTGTCGGCGCTGTTGTAGGCCCCGGACCTGTCGATCGGGTAGGCCGTCTCATAGCCAGCGGGCGGATTTGCCTATGCGCAGTGGTACCGGTTTCAGTCGTCGAACTGGGCGCGGGCGTAGCGGAAGAGGATGTTGTTGACAAATTTGGCGCCCGAGCCGTCGATCACCGCTCGCAGGTAGCCGTGCTCGGCGTGCCCGGTCATCGACTTCTGGTGGCCGACCAGGTCGAACTCGGCGAGCGGAATCCAGCGGCCGCCCACCAGCACCAGGCCCTTGTAGCCGAAGTCGTAGAGGTACTCGAGGGTGGGCGCGGCGGGCGAGCGGGCTTCCTCGATCTCGACCAGCAGGTTGGGGCGCCATTTCTGGATGATGCCCTCGGCGCCGCGCAGCGCGGGCAGTTCGTGACCCTCGACATCGATCTTGATGAGTCCGACGTCGTCGAGTTCGAGGCTGTCGAGACGGAAGGTCTCGACCTCGATGGTCCGTCCGCCCGGAAGCGAGCCGAGAGTGGCCCGACCTTCAGTACCGCGCCCTCCCGCGGGCAGGGACAGCGTGGCCGTCCCGGTCTCGTCGGAGGCCGCCTTGGGGATCACGGTGACGTTGGGGGATGCCATGCGGGTGATGAACGCCGCGAGTTCCGGGTTGGGCTCGACGGTCACCACCGTCTGCGCGATGCGCGAGAGCCAGAAGGTCCACGGTCCATACCACCCCCCCACATCCACGGCCGTCTGACCTGGCGCCACCAGGGATCGAATCTGACCGAGTACCGGCTCGAACCTCCGGTGCGCCAACGCGATGGCGTCCCCGAAGGCACGATCGGGAATCAACCCGGCGACGACGCTCGAGACTTTCATCTGAGTCGTACCTCTCTGTGACATCGCCCAGGGAAACCCGGCCGGCTACCCGTACAACGGCCAAGTGCCACGCGACTGTCGGCCGCTGCGACAGCTTGGCGGGATCATATACACGGCCATAAAGATGCCGTCAGCCGGACCTCGTTCGTACTCATCCCGTCAGCCGCATCCCCTTGGCGGGATCCGGGATGCATGGATCCGACAAGCATAGCGCCGTCAACCAAAAGGCCGGCACACCGTGGACTACACATGCTCCGAGCTGGGGTTATGCATCCGCTGGTGCCGTCGGGGCCCCGGCCCAATACCAGGAACTTAGGTTCTGATCGTGTAGGTTCGAGGGGTGCCGAGACGCGGTCAGGTGAAGGAGAAGCCCGAGGACCGGTTGGTG
>NZ_LJPA01000022.1:0-767 GCF_001414035.1 Frankia sp. ACN1ag
GCCCGCCTCGCGACGATCTCCCGCCACCTCGACGGGCTGCTGGCCGCGCAGGCCTGGCAGCTGTCGGACGGGGAACTGGCAGGACTGATCGAGGGGATGTGCCGGCTGACCGGCCGGGTCGCCGCGGCGCGGGGCCTGCTGTTCGTGGANGCCCAGGACCGTGGGTTCGCCGTCCGCCACGGCGCCACCGATCTCGCCGGCTGGCTACGGGACCGGCTGCGACTGACCACCCGCGACGCCCGCCGGCAGGTCACCCTCGCCCACGACACCACCACCATGTGCACCGCCACCGGCACGGCCCTGGCCGAGGGAACGATCACCGTGGAGCAGGCGGTGGTCATCTGCGACGCGATACGCACCCTGCCCACCGACGTCACCGGCGAGCAGCGGGCCGCCGCCGAACAGGCACTGATCGGCTTCGCCGACCAGTTCGACCCCTACCACCTGGTGAAACTCGCCGCCCGCCTCCGCGAAACGTTGACCACCATCGACACCTCCCCCGGCGGCGACGACCCCCACACCGACAGCCACACCGGCGAACACCCCAACCCCCGCAGCGGCACCGGCAAGACCGACGCCGGCAGCAGCACGACCGGCAACGCCGGCAACGCCGGCACCGGCGGTGGCAGCGGTGGCCTCGGCGGCCGGGAGAAACCGAGCCCGGACCCGGCGGACATCCGCCGGCTCACCCTCACCGACACCCCCGCTGGCACCACCCTGATCAACGGGGAACTCGACGCCGAAGGCGCCGCCCTGCTACGCACCGC
>NZ_LJPA01000022.1:1117-126588 GCF_001414035.1 Frankia sp. ACN1ag
GTCCCCCCACACCTACGCCGCGCCCTCGCCGCCCGCGACCGAGGCTGCACCTTCCCCGGCTGCGACCGCCCACCCTCCTGGTGCGAAGCACACCACGTCATCCACTGGACACACGGCGGGNTCACCGCCCTNCACAACCTCGTCCTGCTCTGCGGCCACCACCACCGCCAGGTCCACCACNACGGCTGGACCATCNNCTTCACCGACNNCGGACACCCCGCCTACATCCCACCCTGGCGCATCGACCCGGCGCAACGCCCACGCCAAAACCCCTACACCCACCCACCCGACCTTCTCGCCAGCATCACCTGACCGGCGGTCGCCCGCGCCGACAGACGGCCGCGAAGACCTGGCGCCATCGCAAGATCTCCGCAGCCATCAGCCGATCACGACTGCCTCCCGAGCACCGGAGGTCTCACTCGTCCCGAGGTGACAGGTCGGCCTTGTCGTCCGGCTGCCCGACAACCCGGACGAGGACGCGGCCGGTGAACGCGCCGCGCAGCAGGTCGACGAAGGCATGCGGCGCGTTCTCGATCCCATCCACGATGGTCTCGTCGAGTCGCAGCCGGCCCGCTGCCAGCCAAGGGCCGATCTCCTGTTCGGCCTCGGCGCGGCGGTCCGCGAAGTCGGCGGTGCGTAGGCCCCGCAGGGTAAGCCGGTTGGCGATGGCATAGCCCAGGTCCAGGGTCGCCTCCTCGCCGTCGGCGCGGCCGGGCCGCGGGCCGTTCTGGCGATCGAGCAGCCCGCACAGCACCGCCCGGCCGTGCGGGCGCAGCAGGCGGACCGCGGCGGCGAGCTGCGCGCCGCCGGTGTTGTCGAAGTAGACGTCGATGCCGTCCGGGGCGAGTGCGCCCAGCCGCTCGAGGACGGGGCCGTCCCGGTGGTCGAAGGCCGCGTCGAAGCCGAGCGTCCCGGTCACGTGGGCGACCTTGGCCGGTGACCCCGCGCTGCCGATGACCCGGCCGGCACCGCGCAGCCGGGCGATCTGACCGGCGAGGCCGCCGACCGCCCCGGCCGCACCGGACACGAAGACGGTGTCGCCGGGACGCAGCTCGCCCGCGACGACCAGCCCAGCCCAGGCGGTCAGCAGCGGCGCCAGATACGCGGTCGGGCTCGGGAGGACGGCGGTGTCGACCCGTCGCAGCGCCGCCGCGTCGGCGACGGCGAACTCCCGCCAGCCGAGCTGGTGACAGACCTCGTCGCCGACGGCGAAATCGGGGTCGGTGCTGGCGACGACCTCACCGAGGGCCGCCCCCGGCACGACGTCGCCGGGCGCGAGCCGGGGCAGCGGCAGGCCAACGTCACCGAGGAACAGTCGGGCGGCGGCGTCGAGGGCGAACAGGGTGGTGCGGACGACGACCTGACCAGGCCGCGCGGTCGGCACCGCGGCCAGCTCCACGCGGAAGTCCTCCGGCGTCGGAAGCCCGGTCGGATGCGCGGCGAGACACACCTGCCGGCCGACGGCCGGCGTCGACGGCACGGGCGGGGAGACCCGCGGCGAAACGGCGGTCGACGGCGAAGCGACGGTCGACGAGGAGGCAGTGGTGGACGAGGAGGCACTCATGCCGGCGACGGTAGGAGTTGCCGTAGGCGTCAAGGTCAAGCCCGCCACGCGGAGAAACTGCCCCGTCTGTCTCCGCCGCCCCCCGTAGAGGGCGGGAGTCCCGGTCGCGTGCATCGACCGCGCACGCCGGGTTTCATCGGGGCGGGGCTTCGGCCGCCTCGCCCAGTTCCCACCGGAGGGAGATCGGACATGACGATTCCGACCGAGGATTCCGCCGCGGGTCCCAACGGGGACTTATCCGGCCGACGCGGTGGCGAGGGTCAACCGCCCGGCGGCCCCCTGACCGACGAACACCGCCGGTTCCTCNCCGCGCATGCGCGTGGCTTCCTGATCGTGACCGGTGCGGACGGCGGGCCGATCGGNTACCCGATGACCGTCCGGTGGTGCGAGGGCACGCTGGAGTTCAACACCTACCGCAGGAGCGCGAAGGTCATCCATCTGCGGCGCGACGGCAGGGTGTGCGTGGTCGTGGTGCCCCGTGACCGGGCCGCCGATCGGCGGGTGCTCAGCGTCTGGGGACGCGTGCAGCCCGGTGAGGGAAGCATCGAGCACTGGATGCACGGCGACGGCGAGGATTCGGCGCCGGGCCTGTCCGCTCCCGCCCGCCCCCTGATGCCCCAGGCCACGCCTTCTCACGCCGCGACTCCGCCTGTCGTGACCCCGCAGCCCGCGACCCCGCACGTCGTGACACCACCCCACGTCGTCGCCAGGGTCCGGGAAAGACTGCTCGACGGCAGACGGATCATCATCCGGGTGACCCCGCTCACGGCCCTGTTCATGCACGCGACGGAAGGACCGGACGATGCCGGCTGAGCGTCGCCGGCGGATCGCGATGGGCGACGAGCAGCTCTCGGCGTTCCTCGACGGTTCCGCGGAGATGGTCGTCGCGTATGTGAACGCGGACGGTTGGCCGGTCGGCACCCTGGCCGGCGCCGAGCGGCACGGGGAGGAGATCACGGTCGAGTTCACCGATCCGACCGGGACCGCCACCGGGATCGGCGTCGGCGAGGCGGTGTGCTGCGTCGCCGAGGAGGGGGTCAGGTACGACGAGATCCGGGGCGCGATCGTGCGCGGCGAGGTGACCGTGGCCGCGACCGTGGCCGGCCGGCACCGTTGGACCGTCCGGGAGCGGCACACCAGCAGCTTCGACTTCGCGGCCCTGGCCGACCCCGGGCCGGGCGACGCCGGCTGATCCTCCCGATGCGTCAATCCAGGGGGCGACGCGTCAGCTCGGGGGCCCATGCGTCCACCCAGGGGCTGGCGCGTCAGCTCGGGGAACGGCGCGTCAGCCCAGGCCGGCCCGGACGATGTCGCCGTCGTGATGGTGGCACTCGTGCAGCGCGCTGCGGGCCACCAGGGCGATCTCGACGACCCGCCCGTCGAGGTCGATCGTCCGGCGCGCCAGGTCCGCGTCGAGCCGCTCCATCGTCTCGCGCAGGCGGGCGACCCGGCGTGCGAACTGGCCGAGGAGATCGTCCAGGTCGCCGTGACGGTAGTCCGCGGCCGCCACCGACGCGTCGGGGTCGACGGCCGGAATCACCGGGGTCTGCTCGGCGGTGGCCCGTTCGATCAGCCAACGATGGAAGGCCATCGCTTCGCGCAGGTGCCCGAGGTACTCGATCGGCGACCAGACCCTCGGTCCCGGGCGGTGCCGCACCACGTCCGGGGGCAGGGCCAGCAGATGCTCGGCGATCCTCGCGGCGACCGGGCCGAGATCGGCGGCGACCTGCCCGACCCCGACGGCGGACGCGTCGAAGTCGCACTCGCTGCACACCTGCTCCACCGTCAACCCCTCCTCGGTCCACGTGCGCTCGGTCCACGTGCGCTCGCTTCAGGAAACCGCCTCGGCACGGCCGAGTTCCACGCAGGTCTCGGCGGCGAGCCGGAACAGGCGCGCGCGGGTGGACAGCGCCTGCTGCCAGTCCCGCGACGCCCAGACCGGACCCGCCAACGAGTCTCCGGCGTAGAGGAGCTGCGCGAACCGCACCCCGCGGAACCGGGCGACCGCAAAAAAGGCGGCGGCTTCCATCTCCACCGTAAGGCAGCCCTCCGCGCGCCGGGCCTCGACCTTGGCCGGCGTCTCCCGGTAGATCGCGTCGGTCGTCCAGGTCTTGCCGCGGACGAACGGCACCCCGTGCCGGGTCAGCACCGCCTCGGCCGCCGCCACTCCGGCGGGATCGGCGCTCACCTCGCGGCTGGGCGGCTGGTAGTGGAACGAGGTTCCCTCGTCACGGACGGCCCGGTCGGGGACGATGACCTGCCCGAGCACATGGGAGTCGACCAGCGACCCCGCCCCGCCGCAGGCCACCAGCGTCCGGGCACCCAGGACGATGGCCTCCTCCATGAATCCCGCGCACAGCGGTGCGCCGATGCCCGGCTGGAACACGGCGATCGGCGTCCCCTCCAGGATCACCTCGTAGACGGGATGCCGGCCGTGCTCGCCGACGAGTTCGGTCAGCACCCGAGCCTGATGGGTCTCCACCAGGGCATCGACGACCTCCCCGAAGAAACACAGCACCGCGAGTTGCGGCAGCCGGACACCCGCCTTCTCCCGGCCCCGGCCCGCGAACGGCCGGACCATGCCCGCGGGAGAGGGATCGAACTCGACCAACGGAAGCGACGCGTTATCCGAGATCTCCACCCGGATCATTCTGGCAGGCCCGTGTATGGCGCGTCGCCGCCCATATCCGTGATCATTCCTGGCGGGATCGCGCCTGATTCGCGCCTCGACACTCGATCCGTCAACCCGATCCGTCAACCCGATACGGTCCGGCGGGCCTCTGAAGGAAGGAGAGGGAAGGAGGTCCGATGGATGAGGAGCGAGACGTCGAGTTCCGGGCGTACTTCGCCAGCCGGCTTCCGGCGCTGCTGCGCCTGGCGTACCTGCTCACCGGGAATGCAGCCGACGCCGAGGACCTGGCCCAGACCGCGCTCGCCCGGGCCTTCGTCGCCTGGGACCGTGTGCGGACCAGCGACGCCCCGGACGCCTACGTCCGGCGCATCCTCATCAACGCTCACAGTCGCCGGTTCCGCCGCCGGCGGGTCGGCGAGACGTTGATGTCCGATGTGCCCGACGGCGTCCCTCATCCCGGCGGGCTGGCCGGGGTCGAGGACCGGGTCGGGCTGGCCGCGGCGTTGGCCGTGCTGCCGACGCGGCAGCGCGCCGTGGTGGTGCTGCGCTACTGCGAGGACCTGCTTGAGGCGCAGGTCGCGGAGATCCTCGGCTGCTCGGTGGGAACGGTGAAGACCCACGCGTCGCGGGGGCTGGCCCGGTTGCGGGCCGACCCCGCGTTGCAGGAGTTCGTGGCGGCGGCGTCCCTGTCGTCCTCGACTCCGGCGGCCTCGACTCCGGCGGCGGCGTCGTCTCCAATCCCGTCTCCACTTCCGACCGCCGCGCCCGAGTCCCGGCCGGCGCGAAGCCGCCAGGAATCTCCGAGCGGCCAGGGCACCCGCGGACGGGAGGGTTTGGCATGAGACATCAGGACGAGGACCCGATGGCGCACGGTCTGCGCGAGGCAGCCCGCAGCGTCGTCGTACGCCCCACGGACGATCTGTGGAGCGGGGTGGAGACGCGGGTGCCGCGGGAACGGCGCCGGCGCCGGGCCAGGCGGATCGTCCCCGCCGCCGTGCTGGTCATCGCGGCGGCGGGCGTCACTACCGGGGTGAGTGCGCTGGGGAACGGCGGTGGGATGTCGGTGACTCCCGCCCAGCTTCCCTCTCCCGCGTCGGTTCCGCATGCGGTGACCCTCACCCCGACCCAGGCCGAGGATGTGATCATGCACTGCGAATACCTGACGCCGGAGCGTCGGCGGTCCGATCCGCTGGAATCCAGGCTGCGGCTGGTGGCCGCCGTCGAGGACGGGACCGGGGTGAGCGTGCTGCTCGCCGCGAGGATCACCGCTCCCGTCCCCGGCCTGGGGCTCGGCACCTACCTGGGGATCTGCACCGTCCCGCGGACCGGCTCCGGGGGCCTGGACCTGGCCGCGGTCAACGGCGGCTCCACCGGACTCATGCCCGATCCGCCCCGCGGCGTGATCGACGTGAACGCCATCAACGTCGCCCCCGTCGCCGGCCGGCCGGCCGCGACGGACCGGCGGAGCCTCGTCGAAACGGCCGGGCGGGTCGGCCCCGCCGTCACCCGCCTGACGGCGACCACCGTCGGCGGGCAGGTCCTCGAGGTGCCGGTGCACGACGGGTACTTCGTGTACCGCACGGTGCGGGACGACACCGGCGCCCCACCCCGCCGCTCGCCGGAATTCGGTCGCATCGGCGGTGACCTGTCCAGGTCCTTTGACGACTGGGCCCAGCCGGACGGCCGCGACCAACGCACCCGGGACTACGACCACTGGTGGCAGGGCCGGCGCATCGTCCTGCGCGCCTTCGACCGCGACGGGAAGCTGCTCGGCGAGGCCTACGGCGGCTGAGCGCAGCGGTCTGGTGACGGTCGCTGCGGCCGTGCAGACGATGCTGCTGTGCAGACGATGCGGCCAGCATCCGTGCGAGGGGGAGCGAGTTCCTGGTTGGCGTACCTCGTTGACGTTCCGAGAGCACCAGAACTATCGGACTGGACGGCGTCTTGCCCGGTGACGGCATCGAGACCGGCGGCCGGAGAGGCATCGCATGATCACACCGCCGATTCCGCGGGCCTGGTCGACGACTCCCAGTCCTCTCGGCTTGGGCCGTCGAAACCGGGTGTGAAGTCGGGGTGCTGCTCCAGCCAGCGGGCCACTCGGCTACGCACCTCCGCGGTGCCCAACGCCTGGTCCTCGGGCAGAAGAAGATGGCGGACCTGGGCACGGGCGCGCATGACCACAGGGTCATCGAGAGCGCAGGCGGCCAGGGCGGCCTTCTCCCGGAGCGGCGCGGTAGAAGCCACCGGCGCGGCGGCCAGGGCGGTGAACCGGGCTCCTCCGGCCCGGTCAGCTTCCACCTGGATGTCGAACCAGGGACGCAGAACCCGCAACGCCCAGCGGTGGTGAGCCGTGGTGAACACCGACGGGTCCGTGGAAACCGACGGGTCCGTGGAAACAGCGTCGGCGTGCTGTGCCACCCACTGCCCGGCCCGCAGAGCCAGCGCCACCCCCTGGCCGAGGGTGGGATTGGTGTGGGTGACCGCGTCCCCGATACCGACCAGCCCGGTGACCACGGGGCCGTCCTGGTCAACCAGAGCCGTCCACCGATTGTCCAGGCCGGCCATCGCATAAACATCCGAGGTCGCCTGGGGGTGCAGCGCCATCCATGCGGCGACCGCGGGGAACCTGCGCGCGACCGCGTCGAACACCTCGGGGTCCCCCAAGGCCCCACGGGTCGGGTCGGTACCAGACAGCGTCAGCGCCACCGCGAAGGTCCCGTTGTCCGAAGGGAACACCCCCGCGGCAGCGAAGGCCGACGCGGAGCCGGCCGGGACCCGCCCAGGATGCTGCGGCCCCTCGGCACGCAGCCGATACCAGCGGCAGAAGTAGGCGATCCCGGTGCGGTGGTTGTCCACCACCGCAGCCCGGCAACCAGCCTCCGCCAGCCACCCGGTCACCGGGGAACGCCGCCCTGCCGCATCCACCACGAGATCGGCCATGCCCACCCCCGACGCCGAGCGCACCCCGATCACCTGGGGAACCTCCGGCCCGTCGGCGAAGACCAGGTTGTCGACGGCTTCGCCGCGGCGCAGCTCGATCCCCGGCTGACGTTCCACCGCGTGGTGCAGGGCGGTCTCCAGCACGATGCGCCGCGTCTGCACCGTCACCAGGTCCTCGTCTCCCGGCCGGGCCGGTGGCCGTTCGGGGAACCAGTCGAGCTCGTTACGCTCACGCGCCCCCATCCGCAGCATCGCCGCGTACACATCCGGCGCCTCAGCGCGCAGCACATCACGGACCGGGGCCAGCAGACCATGCGGCTGGATCGCCTGCGGCACCGCCGGACGCCGCCAGCCGAAAAAATCCTCCTCGAGATCGGTGCCCGGCCGATACCGGTCCCGCTCGAAAAGCGTCACCACATGGCCCCGACGTCCCAGGAACAAGGCGGTGGCCAGGCCACCGATCCCCCCACCGATAATCGCAACCCGCGTCACTGTGGCCCGCCAACCGTGGGGCGGACGAATCGCGCCCCAGGAAGTGCTTACCAGAGTCCCACGAATCCAGCGGAAGAAAACGAATATGGCAAGGTTGTGCGCGGGGTGCGGAGCGCGGGGTGCGGAGCGCGGGGTGCGGAGCGCGGGGTGCGGTGGTCGTCGCCGGCAGGCGACGCAGCTTGCTCAGGGCTCGCGGGGGACGGCTGAGGCGGCCGCCCGGCACGTGAACTGGCTCGGGTCTGCCCCCGCCTTGGCGAGCAGCGCGTAGAGGTGTTGCTGATCGTCCGGGGAGAGGCGGGCGAGCGGGGAGCCCGCCGTGAAGGCCTGCACGAGCTGCGCGCGCACTTCGACGCCTCTGCGAGTCAGACTGATGATCTTCTGTCGGCGATCCGTCGGTGCCGGTCGCCGTCGGATCAGGCCGCGCTGTTCCAGTCGGTCCGTCAGGAACGTCACGGTGGACGGGTCACAGTTCAGCGTTGCCGCCAGCGCGCGCATCGAGGGCGGCGGCCCGTCGGGATCCAGCCGCCACAGCGCGCCGGCGAGCGCCTCGGTGAGATCGAGTTCCTTCACCAGGTCCGCGGCAAGCTCGCCGGTCGCGGCCGCGAGGGTGACGACCTGCTTGACGACGGCGTGGATCAACGAGTCGTCGGAATGCCCGCCGGCGTCGCCCACCCGCCGACACTACAGGGAGCATCCAAACTACAGGGACCGTCCAAAACTTGACGACTCCAAGCACCTCTCAGATACTTGGAGTCTCAAACTATTCTCGGCGGTTTCGTCAACACCGTTGATTACGGGAGGATCAGCATGCATCTGACGGTCTTCGGTGGCACCGGACACACCGGGCGACACGTGCTCGACCAAGCGCTGGCGCAGGGCCACACGGTCACCGCGCTCGCCCGTGACCCCCGCGCTCTCGCCGCCCACGAACGCCTGCGGCCGGTGGCCGGTGACGTCCGCGACGCGGATGTCGTGAAGCAGGTCATCGCCGGCAGCGACGCCGTGCTCAGCGCGCTGGGCCAGCGCCGGTGGGGCAGCACGGTCTGCACGGACGGGATGCGCACCATCCTGCCGGCGATGCAGGACCATGGCGTGCGGCGCCTGATCGCCGTCAGCGGCTACGGCGTGGCCGACAGCCGTCACCGCAATCTCTACGTCGCCATCGCCCGGGTCGCGATCAGATCCCTGATGCGCGACAAGGAGGGAATGGAGGAGCTCATCAGGGCGAGCGCTACCACCTGGACCATTGTGCGACCGGCCCTGCTCACCGGTGGTCCGCACACCGGTGACTACCGCACGGGCAGCGACCTGCGCCTGACGATCACCTCCAGGGTCTCCTACGCCGACGTCGCCGACTTCATGCTCGCCAGTCTCACCCGGGACGACCACGCCTGCCGCGCCGTCGCCATCACCTCGTAGCCGGCCGGCAGGAGGGTCGACAATCACGGGGAATTCGCCGCCCCCGGTGAGGACCTGGCCACAGGTACGCCGATGCCCCGAATGCTGACGTCGCGCATTCTCGAAGTGTCCAACGGCGTGCGACGTAGGCTCTGGGCGGAGGTGGTGACCGGTGGCGACCGCGCGGTCCCCGAGTGGCGGGCCGGGCGGCTCGGGCGGCTCGGGTAGGGCGCGCAGCCTGCGGGGGCAGGGTGAGCAGCTTCGCCGGGAGATCCTGGCCGCGGTGAACCGCCTGCTGGTGGAGTGGGGCAGCGCCGAGAAACTGACCATGCGCGCGGTCGCCAAGGAGGTCGGGGTCGCGGCACCGAGCATTTACCTGCATTTTCCCGACAAGGCGGGGCTGGTCTGGGCGGCGTTGTCCGACAAGTACGACGACCTGGTCGCGAGCATGGTGCGGGCGGACGCGGCCAGCGACGGCACCGATCCCCGCGAGCCGCTGCGGGCGCAGACGCATGCCTACTGCCGGTTCGCGCTGAACAACCCCGGGCACTACCGGCTCATGTTCGAGGTGCCGCAGCCGACGGTCGAGGTCGAGAGGATCAGCGAGCACCCGGCCCACGGCGTCTCGGCCAGCCTCCGCGCCGGATTCCGGCGCTGCCAGAAGACCGGGTATGCGCTGTCCCTGCCGGTGGAGCAGGCGGCGCAGACGCTGTGGGCGGGGCTGCACGGCATGGTGACGCTCCACCACAGCCTCTTCCACGACGAGTCGACGGAGAACCTGACGCTGCAGCTCGCCGACGGTCTGCTTGACTCCCTCGTCGCGAGCACGCCGGGCGCCTCGCCGCCGTTCCGGTCCGCTCCCCCGGAAACCGCCGCCTCCCGCCACATCAGGGCCATTCTGGCTGGAAATGTGGACCGTCCCGGCGACGGAAATTCATGAGCCGGCACGCTTGACCTGAATGAACGGGCCGGACGTTCCGACGGCCATTCCAGCAATGACCTGAACGAGGGCAGACACACCGACACAGAACGGTCGATGTCCGACCGAAGCATAAATATCGCGCTTAGTTGCACACGGTTTGCCTACACCTGGAGGCGTGGATACAGTCTGACTTAACTTAGTTAGGTGACCGGGGTCGACAGGTGACCGAGACCACGAAATCTGCCAGTCCCCCGGTCNGCACAGCCCCCAGGAAAGGGCTTGCCCGGAGGTTTCCCATGAAGATTTCCGTCGATGTCGACAAGTGCTGCGGCGCGGGCCAGTGCGTGCTCGCCGCCCCCGACGTCTTCGATCAGCGCGACGAGGACGGCATCGTGATCCTGCTCGACGCCAACCCGCCGGCCGACCAGTACGACAACGTGCGCAAGGCCGCCGCGGTCTGCCCGGCGGCCGCCATCGAGGTGCAGGAGTGACCGCGCCGGCTCTGGCCCGGGTCGCCGTCGTCGGCGCCTCGGCCGCCGGTCTGAGCGTCGCGGAGGGACTGCGGCGCGACGGTTACACCGGGCGGCTGACGCTCATCGGCGACGAACCCCACCTTCCCTACGACCGGCCCCCGCTGTCCAAGCAGCTCCTGTCCGGCGCGTGGGACGCCGACCGCCTGCGGTTGCGCAGCGCCGAGGCGCTCGACGCGCTCGGGCTCGACCTGCGGCTGGGCGCCGCGGCCGTCGCCCTGGACACCGAGGCGCGCGAGGTCGCCCTGGCCGACGGCGACCGGGTCGGCTACGACGCTCTCGTCGTGGCCACCGGGGTCGCCGCCCGTCGGCTGCCGGGCACCGACGGCGTCGCCGGCGTGCACGTCCTGCGCACGCTGGAGGACGCGCTCGACCTGCGCGGGGAACTGCGGCCCGGACGCCGGCTGGTGATCGTCGGCGCCGGTTTCGTCGGCGCCGAGGCGGCCGCCGTCGCCCGGGAGGCCGGCGCCGAGGTCACCATGGTGACCGATGCGGCGGTGCCGCTGGCCGACGCGCTCGGCCCCGACCTGGGCGCCATGCTCTCCCAGGTCCACGCCGAGCACGGGGTGCGGATCGTTCCCGGCGTCCTCGTCGACGCCGTCCTGACCGAGGGTGGCCGGGCCAGCGGGGTGCGGCTGGCCGACGGCCGGACCATCGAGGCCGACGCCGTGCTGGTCGGTATCGGCGCCCGCCCCAACACCGGCTGGCTCGCGGCGAGCGGCGTCCCCGTCGGGGACGGGGTGGAGTGCGATGCCACCCTCCACGCCGGTTCGGGCGTGTGGGCGGCGGGCGACGTCGCCTCGTGGCCGCACCCGCGCACCGGTGAGCGCGTGCGCATCGAGCACCGCACGAACGCCGCCGAGCAGGGCCTGGCCGTCGCCCACAACATCCTCGCCGGGCCGGACCACGCGACCCCCTTCGATCCGGTCCCGTACGTCTGGTCCGACCAGTACGACCTGAAGATCCAGGTCTACGGCCAGCTCCGGGGCTACAACCAGGTACGGGTCGTCGAGGGCAGCCTCGCCGAGCGCCGGCTGACGGCCCTCTACGGCCGCGACGGCCGGGTCTGCGGCGCCGCCGGCGTCACCATGCCCCGGGCCACGCGCAGGTACCGGCTGCTGGTCGCCGAGCAGGCCCCATGGCCGAGCACGGCCGACCTCGCCCCGCCCCCCAGCGCACGCCAGGCCCCCAGCGCACGCCAGGCCCCCAGCGCAGGCTCAGCCGCCAGCGGCGGACCGGCGCTCAGTGGAAGGGACGCATGATGTCGGAGACGAAGACGCTGCGGGCCGGCGTGGTGGGCCTGGGGATGATCGGCGGCGGGGTCGCCGTCAGCATGGCCCGGCGCGGCCGGGTTCCCGCGGTCCATGACGTGCGGCCGGGCGCGTCGGCTGGCCTGCCCGGTGTCGGCGACCCGCTGGGCTCGCCCGCGGAGGTGGCGAGGACCAGCGACGTCGTGATGGTCGCCGTCGTCACCGCCGACCAGGCCCGCGACGTCGTCGGCGGGGAGAACGGGCTGCTGGCGGGCGCCCATCCGGGGCTGACGATCGTCCTGCTGTCCACCGTCGCGTTGCCGGTCGTCCACGAGCTGGCGGCGTTGTGCGCCGGGCGTGGGGTGGGCTTCCTGGACTGCGGGGTGACCCCCGGCGACCGGGCGGCCGACCATGGCATGGTCGCCATCGTCGGCGGGGACGAGTCCACGGTGGAGGCCGCGCGGCCCGTGTTGGACGACTGGGCGAGGCGCGTCGTGCACTGCGGTCCGCTCGGCGCCGGGATGGCTACGAAGATCGCCCGTAATGTCGTCACCTACGGAAGCTGGCGCGCCGTGTTCGAGGCGACGAACCTCGCACGCGCCGCGGGCGTGCATCCCGCCCGGCTCGCCGAGGTCATCGACACTGCCGATCCCGAGGGCCACACCCTGCTCGCCCTGCTGCGGCTGCGCGGCGACGACGACGCACTGCCCGAGGCGGCCGGACGGAAGATCCAGCCGCTGATGACCAAGGACCTCGACGCCGCCCGCGACCTCGCGGCCACCCTGGACGTCGACGTGCCCCTGGTCGAGGTGGCCCGGACCCACGCCGACCAGACCCTCGACCTGCACGACCCGCAGGACCCGCAGGACCCGCAGGACCGGGACGACCACGACGACCGGGACGACCGGGACGACCGCGACCACCGCGACCACCGGAACGCCGCCGCCGAGCCCGGCGACCATTTTGCCGACGGCCTGCACCGGTACGGCCTGGNGATGATGGATCACGTCTACGGCCCCGGCTTCAGCGCCGGCGTGCAGGGCGCGCACGACCCCTTCACCGACGAGACGGTGGACTACCTGTTCGCCCGGGTCTGGGCCCGGCCCGGGCTGTCCGTGCGCGACCGCCGGCTGCTCACCCTCGGCGTCGCGGCGACCGTCGGCCGTCCCGAACTCGTCCGGATCATCGCCACCGGCGGGCTGGTCAACGACGAGCTCACGCCCGACCAGCTGCGCGAGGCCGTCCTGCACCTGGCCGTCTATACCGGCTGGTGCAAGGCCACCGCCACCCACGCCGGCGTCACCGCCGCCGTCGAGGCCCACACCGCCGTCGAGGCCCACACCGCGAAGGAGCAGTGATGACGACGCAGCACCTCATCGATCAGCCCATCGCCCGCGACCCCGCCCACCCCCTCGACCCGCCCGCGCCCTACACCGAGCTGCGCGAGAACCACCCCGTGGTCAGGACGCGCTTCCCCAACGGCTCCACCGGCTGGCTGGTCACCCGCTTCGAGGAGGGCAGCCAGGTCTTCAGCGATCCCCGCTTCAGCGCGAAGCGCCGCCGCCACGACGCCCCCGAGGGCGAGCAGGCCGAGACCGGTGACGACGCGCCGTTCGACGCGGGCTTCGTGATGATGGACGAGCCCGACCACGGCACCTACCGGCGCCTGCTCACCGCCCGCTTCACCCCCAAGGCGGTGCAGACCAGGCTCCAGCCCTACCTGGACCGGATCGTCGCCGAGCATCTCGACGCCATCGCCGCCGGACCCGAGACCTTCGACTTCGTCCAGGCCATGTCGCTGCCCATTCCCTGCCTGGTGATCTGCGAACTGCTCGGCGTCCCCTACGCCGACCGCGACGGCTTCCACCACGCCACCGAGGTGATGATGGACATGGGCATCAGCCGCGCCGCACGCGACCGTGGGGCCCACTGGCTGGTCGACTACATCACCGCGCTGGTCGCGGACAAGCGCCGCACCGGCGACGCCGAGGGCATCCTCGCCGAACTGATCGGCAAGGCGGACGACGAGGGGTCGATCCTCACCGAACGCCAGCTCGTCGGCCTCGGCGTGCTGCTGCTGTTCGCCGGGCACGACACCACGGCCGCCATGATGGGCCTGTCCACGCTCACCCTGCTCACCCATCCCGAGCAGCGCCGCGACCTGACCGAACACCCGGAGCGGATCGGGACCGCGGTCGAGGAGCTCATGCGCTACCTGACCATCGTCCAGTTCGGCCTCGGCCGGGTCGCCGAGGAGGACCTGGAGCTCGGCGGCGCCCACATCGGCAAGGGCGAGCTGGTCGTGGTCGCCATGAACGCCGCCAACCGCGACCCCCGCGTGTTCGACAACCCCGACGCCCTCGACCTCGACCGCACCATGGTCCGCCATNTGGGCTTCGGCTACGGCGTCCACGCCTGCCTCGGCCAGAACGTCGCCCGCGCGGAACTGAGGACCGTCCTGCCCGCGCTTTTCCAACGCTTCCCCGACCTGCGCCTCGCCACCCCGTTGCAGGAGGTCCCGATGGACTTCACCGGCACCAACTACGGCGTGCGCCAGCTCATGGTCACCCGCTGAGCAGCACGACGGAACCGATCCGGACCCCCGGTCAGGCCGACGGGCGACCACCTGGCCGATGTCGGTTGGCCGGGTGGCCGGACCCCGGCTTCAGGAAACGATCGAGAACGTTGGCGGTGATCCGCGAGACGTTGTTGTCACAGTCGTTGTGCGAGAGGCTTCCCGCCCAGGCGATCGAAGAGGTCGAAAAGACAGCACCGCCGGACTCGGTCTCGAACAGGATCATATCCGCCCGGACATCCCGGTGCTCACTACCGCCGAGCCCCGGGTACATGAAACCGATCTCCTCCACCACCAACAGGTAGGAGTCGTCGTGGTACTCCGAGGACGCGAGCAGGTACGTGCCCGGCGGGGTGCCCAGGCGGACATCGGCACGGTCCAGTTCCTGGCCGGCCGCGCCGCCGCGCTCCAGCCCGAAGTCGCCGATCAGCTCCTCCTCGCCCACCCCGGAGAAGACCCAGGACACCTCCGCCTCGGCACTGTCCGGCATCCGCCGGTAGTACGAGGACCCGGTGAACCCCTCCGCCGTGAACCCGGCGCCGAACACCTTCTGCGGTGCGCGGCCGCGGTTGCGCCACAGCCCGCCCTTCTCACCGGTGGTGGAGTGCAGGGTCTCCCCGGGCGCGGCCTGCCAGGCCCGCGAGCCGGCCTCGCCCTTGCGGACCTCCATCACCCAGGGCTTCTCGGGGTGGAAGGACGCGACCCAGTAGAACCCGTTACCGCCCATGTACATCACGCGCCCGCCGCCGCCGATGTAGTCCTCGTACGCGTCGAGCATCGGCTCGGAGGTGTACTCGGGATGAGTGCCGGTCATGACCACCCGATATGGCCGCATCGCCGCCACGCCACACCGGTGGACGTCCTCGTCGCAGATGACGTCGAAGTCGTATCCCTTTTCGGTGAGCCAGTTGACGAGATAGAGATCCGCGGGGAACTGCCACGTCCCCATGTGTGTGAACCGGTACCGCGGGCGCATGTTCAGGATCGGCCGGCGCCGCGAGGTGTAGGCGACGCCGCTGCCGTCGGCATGCAGGTCGTAGGTGGATCGTCCGAACCCGCCGTGTTCGAGCTGGAACACGTCCAACGGCTGTACCAGGGGCGTATGGCCGCCGACAGCCTGCCCGAGGGGTGAACCACTGGACAGGTGCTCGTTGGCATAGGCCTGGTAGCTCGCGGTGGGCAACAGCAGAGCGATCGACTTCTCGTGCCCCGGGGCCGGGCCGACCAGGAACGGCACGTGGTCCTCGAAACCGCCCGCTCGCAGCCGCAGGGCGTAAACCCCCGAGGGCAGGTCGGCGCCCACCGGCAGGGTGCAGGTCGGCGCCCAACCGGTGTCGTCGACGTCGTCGGCGTGGAGATGCACCGCGCCGTACAACTCGGGATGCGCCGTCCAGTTGTAGGAGGAGCCGTCCCAGTTGTGGGCGGTCACGGCTCGGGTGGGCATGTTCACCAGCCTGCCGGCGATCCCGGTGCGGCCGCCGGTGCCGCCCCCGGGACCGGCGCCGGGGTCGGGCTCCGGGGTACCGCCGGGCAGGATCGCGGTGCTGTCGATTCCGGCGGACAGATCCCACCAGGCGGTGAGCCCGTCGGTCACCGCCGGCGCGTTGCCGCTGGTGGCCAGCCGGCGCACCTCGTCGCCGGTCAGGGCCCGCCGGTAGACCGCCGGGAGCGCGATCTTGCCGTTGTACGCCCCCCGCACGACGGCCCCGTCGGTCGTGTCCAGGGCGCCGAGGAGCAGGTCGACCGCCGGGATCTCCGGCGGGCCGTCCAGCGTGCCGGTGACCTGCACCAGGTGGTTGGCCACCAGCCGGCCAAACCGGCTGTTGTACGGATTCACCACCGGCACCGCGGTCACGGCGGCAAGACCGGTCGCGCCGTCCCAGCTCGCCGCCAGGGCGTACCAGGTGGCGGCCCGCAGGCCGGCGGGCGCGGTGAGGCAGCGGGAATCCCGGCCCGCGCCGAAGACGAGAGCGGGCCGCAGCCCCTCGGTCAGTACCAGCGCGACGCCTGTCGAGATGGCGGCGTCCCAGGCGGACAGCACCGGCTGCCGGGCCCCGTCGGTGGTGGGCTGAACGAAGGCGAACAGGGTCAGCGAACCGTCCGGTGAGCGCAGGATGTCGCGGGCGCCGGGAAGCCGGCCGTACGACCCGATATGTGCCGGCTGGTCCAGGAGCGGGTACACGCCGTTGACCTCGGAGTCCAGCTCCGTTTCACGAAATCCCGGGCCGCCTGGAGTGGTGTCGCCGTGGCGCAGCCGGACGAGGTCCGCTCGAAAGGTCTCGGCCCCCCGCCCGCTGACCCGGAAGGTCAGCTCCTGACCGGGGCGGACGATGATGTCGTCACAGTAGCCGAGAATCCAGGTCGGGAAGGAATCCGCAACCCCTTCGCCGCTCACGCGACGACACCGAAGACCTGTCGGAGCCGGCGCAGGAAAACCGCGTGCACCGCCTCACCCTCGGTCGGATAGGGGCCGGCAACCCGTTCGGTACGCAGACCCGCCGGGGCGGTGGCAAATCGGGATACGTACCACCGCTCGTCGCCGCCGTACTCGACGATCAGCTTGCCCGGAATGGCGAACGATCCAAGGTAGGTGAGGACCCGGCGGAGCGCGTCGCTGTGCTGGCCAAACGGCTGGTGCTCATGCTCCGCGATGAGTTCGGGTGTCAGCGTCGGCCGCAGGTCGACGTACCTGCGTTCGTGAAAGCGCGCGGCGACCATCCCGTCGAGTGTCTCCTGGCTGGACAGCGGCACTGTATCCCTCCTCACCGTCAGGCGGCCCTACCCGGGGGTTGTACCCGGCAGCCCGCGGAAGCAGTCGGCAGCGCCCGTATCGACCGAGATGCGCCGGCTGGACGGCGCGGAGCGGAACCGCATCGGGGCGCTCTCCCGGCTGACGGCGTCCATGGCCCACCGCCCCGGTGCACGGGGCGGAAATCAGGTTCGCAGCCACCCACAGGTTGACCGGCCCGACCCGGAACACCTCGACATCGACCGCGGTATCCGCGCGGAGAATCCAGCGGGCCCTGCCGGGCGGTGGCGGCGTGTGAGTTGTTCCACGGCCGGGTATACCAACCATCACGCCGGCATGTATTCGATGGCGTCGGAGGTGTGCCATGCGCGGACTGTCGAAGATCAAGGCTCTCTTCCTGATTGCCGGGACCGGAGCATCACTGGCCATAATCCCGTTGACACCAGCCAGTGCCGGTACGATCAACAATCCGCTGACGGTGGCCGGAACCGTCAAGTGCAAGTTTCCCGGCTCCGCCGAATCACTGAAGATCACCGGCGGCGGGGAGGCACACGGCACGACCGTGGGTTCGGGCGGACAGTTCTCGCTGTTCTTCAGCAACCCGCAGCTTCCCAGCGCCGCGATTGCCCAGGTGCGATGCGATGTCGCCGGCACCAGGACCTACCGGAACACGACCTTCCCCCTGCAGCGACCGCTGACCGGGCAGACCCTCATCGTGAACCTCGTAGCCTGACCTGACCTGACCTAGCCTGACCTGACCCGACCTGACCCGACCTGACCTGACCAGCCGGGCAGGCGGATGGTGCGCGCCCGAATGGGGGCGCACCATCCACTAGCCGGTGGGTGACGCGCCTTTACGTAGTTTCCCGAGCACGGCGACGTCGTGCCCGCCAGCCGCTCTGCAGCGCCATGCCGGCCACCCCGCTCCCTCCCACTCCGAATGCGATTCGGGCAGGTGCAGGCCGCGGCGATGGAGCGGACACTCGGGCCAGAAGAACACGAACAGTTCCATGATGCAGTCCTGCACGCCCGCCGCGACCGACAGGACAGTGCGGGGCAGGTCCGGACCGCCCACGTAGGGCGGCGGATCTCCGCCGCCGCGGAACGGCGCGCCGTCGAACCCCAGGAGGAGCTGCGGTTCGTCGTCATCATCGAAACGGCCCGTCCAGTGGAGCGTGAGACGACCGACCCTGGCCTCGGTTCGATCCAGATCGCGCTGCACAACTGCCAGCGCCTGCTCGGTACGAGCGACGAGATCGGGTTCGAACCGATCGCGCGAACTTTCCCAGGACACGATCTCGCCCCATGGCTTTTTGTCTGTACCGAGGTCGCAGCCCAACTCGGTCAGCACCACCGGCAGCAGGCGGAGCGCCTCAAGATCGTCGCGGACGCCGAGACCGGAAAACTCCCGCAGCGTGAGGCCGTCGAACCCGGCCGCCAACGCCTCCGCCGCGAGATGCGGCACGCTGACATGCACCTTCCCGGTGAGCTGCAAATCGTACCAGGCAGCCTCAAGCTCGTCCATCCATGAAGTATGCCGATCGGCCGCCTATCCGCCTCAGTCGGCCTGCGCGGCGCGGCGACGCGCCCACCGTGCCGGATATCCACCTGAGGGTTTGACGCGACCAGCGCTACCGGCCATATTCGACTTGGACGCATATTCAGGAGGTTTTTTCGATGGCCACGCGGAGCACCCGACCGCAGTCGATGTTACCGGGCCTCGTCCACGCTGCGGCGACGCCGGCATGAGCGATCGGGACTGGAACGAGCAGAACCGGCTGGTCATCGGGGAGTTCCGGGCCAACGCCGGGAAGGTCGGTGGCTATTTCGCCGACAAGCCACTCCTGCTGTTGACCACCACCGGGGCGAAGTCCGGAGCGTCACGCACCAACCCGCTCGGCTATCTCGTCGACGGCGACCGCCACGTCGTTTTCGCCTCCGTCGTCGGGGAGCCGACCAATCCCGCCTGGTACCACAACCTGCTCGCCAACCCGGACGTCACCGTCGAGGTGGGCACCGAAATCTTTCCCGCCACGGCGGTCGTCGCCACCGGAGTCGAACGCGACCGTCTTTACGCTCGCCACGCCGCCCAGCACCCCCAGTGGGCCACATATCAGACCAGGACAACCCGCCAGATCCCGGTGATCATGCTGGTCCGCCGAGCGGACGTACACCCTCCGGCCTGATCCTGCCCTCCGGCCTGACTCTGCCCGTCGGCGGACCGGGCGGGACGCGCCGCGACCGGCCCCACGTCACGGGCCGGCGGTGGCCTGCCGCAGGATGGTGGCCGTGAACGTTGCGGGTCCGCGGGCGCTCGTCCCGCTGATCGGATGCCTCCTGCTGGTGGGCCTGGGCGGTGACGGCGGCGGCGTCGGGCTCGTCACCGGCTCGGCAGCGAACCGGCAGGTCTCCGCGGACCTCGCCCGCACCCCGCCGATGGGCTGGAACAGTTGGAACGCCCTTGGCGGGAACGTGCGCGACAGCGACATCCGGGCCGCCGCCGACGCCCTGGTCCGTTCGGGGATGCGCGCCGCCGGCTACCGGTATGTGATCGTCGATGACGGGTGGATGGCGCCGACCCGCGGCGGCGACGGGCGCCTGGTGGCCGACCCCGAGCGGTTCCCCGCCGGCATCGCCGCCCTCGCCGCCTACGTGCACGCCCGGGGTCTGCAGTTCGGCCTCTACGCCTCCCCCGGCCGCACCACCTGCCAGGGGCTGCCCGGCAGCTTCGGCCACGAGACCACCGACGCCGCCACCTTCGCCGCGTGGGGGGTCGACTACCTCAAGTACGACGCCTGCGGCTACCCGGACCTGCGCCCGGCCGGCACCGACGCCCGCAGGTGGCTGATCGCCGGCTTCGCCCGGATGCGCGCCGCGCTCGACGCCACCGGCCGGCCCGTCGTGTTCAGCATCAACCCGTCCTCGGACGGCGATCCCGCGGCCGGGCGGGCGTGGACCTGGGCGCCGCGGGTCGCCCACCTGTGGCGGGTCACCAACGACCACGCCCCCTGCTGGGCGACCACCGAGCCGATGGACGGCTACCCGGGCGTCTGCACGACGGACAACCTCGATGCCGCCCGTGCCTGGGAGCCCGACGGCGGCCCCGGGCGCTGGAACGACCTGGACATGCTGGCGATCGGCCTGACCCCGGCCACGGCCAACCCCGTGGTGCGCCAGCTGGCCGGCCTGGCCACCGGGACCCCGGCGGCCTCCCTCGACGACACCGAGGCCCGCGCCGAGATGAGCATCTGGTCGATGCTGGCCTCCCCCCTGCTCGCGGGCAACGATCTCACCAGGATGACCGCGATGACGGCCGCGATCCTCACGAACCCGGCCGTGCTCGCCATCGACCAGGACCCGCTGGGCGCCGCGCCGATCCCGGTGCCCCGCGGCGACGGCCTCCTGCTGTGGACCCGGCCGCTGGCCGACGGTGACACGGCAGTGCTGGCCGTCAACCGCGGCGACTCCCCCCACGCGGCGACCCTCACCGGGGCCGAGCTGGCCCTGCCGGCCACCGCCGCCGCCGGCGGCTACCGTGCCACCGACCTGTGGACGGGCACGATCACCACCAGCGCCGACGGCGCGCTGCCCCTGACCCTCGCGCCGCATGCCGCCGCCCTGCTGCGCCTCNCCCCCGCCGGCCTCACCCCCGCCGGCCGCGACGTCCGCCGAGTTCCGCAGGCGCAGGACTGACCGCCCGGGCAGCGGCTCACACCGGCCAGCGGGCGCCGGGTTCCCAGACCGACATGATGACGCTGGACATGTCCAAGGTGTCGCTCAGCGGCAGGCGCCCGTCACCCACCCGGGTGATGAACTCCCCGAACACCTTCGCCGGATCGTCGTCGAGCTCGTAGACCGCCAGGTGCCGTTGTGGCAGGTGACCGTCACCGGACTCGCCGTCGGCGGGCACGACATCGGCGGGCGGGATGTCCGGCCGGACCCGGTAGCGCTGGGCGGAGACGACGCCGGGGACCTCGCAGACGTCGCGGATGTGCACCTCGTCGTACCACCTGTTGTACTCGTCGTCCCGCCCGTCGACGGGATTGCTCAGGACCAGGAAGAGCGTGCGGGCCACGTCCGGTTTCCCCTCCTCGGCGAGAACCGGCCGTCCCAGGACGCCGCCGGTGTCCGACGATCCGGACACTAGCGACCAGTCGCCACCGAGTCCATGATTTTCTGACAGACAACTGCCAGAAAGTGGCGCCACGACCGCTGCCATCGCCGCTTTCCGGGATGGGCCGCGCCTGCCCGCACACGCCGTGTCGCCCAGCACCGTCGGTCTCCCCGCACCCGAGGAGACTGGGCGCATGCTGCCCGACCGCGCCGTCACCGGGGCGGACCTGCCCGTACGGGACGTCCTGCCCGCGCTCGTCGCCGCGCTGACCGGCGGCGGCCGTCCTGCTCCTGGCACCCGTCCAGACGGGGCGGATCCGGGTAGCGGTGCGGACGGGGCGGATCCGAGTGTCGGTGCGGGCGGGGTCGCGGTGCTGGTCGCACCGCCCGGGACAGGCAAGACGACGCTGGTCCCGCTCGCGCTCGCCGACGAGGTCACGGGCCGGGTCGTGGTGGCCCAGCCGCGGCGGATCGCGGTGCGGGCGGCGGCGCGGCGGATGGCGTGGCTCGTCGGCGGTGAGGTCGGCGACGCCGTCGGCTACACGATCCGCGGGGAGCGCCGGGTGGGGCCGTCCACCCGGGTCGAGGTGGTCACGACGGGGGTCCTGGTCCGGCGGCTGCAACGCGACCCGGAGCTCCCCGGGACCGGCGCGGTGATCCTCGACGAGTGCCACGAACGCCACCTCGACGCCGACCTGGCGCTGGCGTTCATGCTCGACGTCCGCGCGGCGCTGCGGCCCGACCTGCTGCTGCTCGCGACCTCGGCGACCGCCGACACCCCGCGGCTGGCCGACGTGCTGGGCGCGCCCGGACCGCCCGCCCCCGTCGTCGGCGCCGACGCCACGCGCTTCGACGTCGAGGTGGTGTGGGCTCCGCCGCCGGGACCGATCACGCCCGCGCACGGCCTGCGGGTCGACCCGCGGCTGCTCGACCACGTCGCCGCGACGGTCGGGCGCGCCCTGCGGGAGACGGCCGGGGACGTGCTCGTCTTCCTGCCGGGCGCCGGCGAGATCGCCGCGGTCGCCGGGCGGCTCGCGGGCCATCGCGACACCGTCGACGTGCTCCCCCTGCACGGCCGGCAGTCCGGCGGGGCGCAGGACGCGGCCCTGCGCCCCGGGCCGCGCCGGCGGGTCGTGCTGGCGACCGCGGTGGCGGAGAGCAGCCTCACGGTGCCCGGGGTCCGGGTGGTCGTCGACGCCGGGCTGGCGCGCTCCCCACGCATGGATCATGCCCGTGGACTGGGCTCGCTGGCGACCGTGCGGGTGTCCCGGTCATCGGCGGGGCAGCGCGCCGGGCGGGCCGGGCGCGAGGCGCCGGGCCGGGTCTACCGCTGCTGGTCCGCCGCCGAGCACGACCGGCTGCCCGCCCAGGCCGAACCGGAGATCGCCGTCGCCGACCTGACCGGCTTCGCCCTGGACCTCGCGGTCTGGGGTCATCCCGGCGGCGACGGCCTCGACCTGCTCAGCGACCCGCCGACAGGCGCGATGGACGCCGCCGGGGCGTCCCTGCGGGCGCTCGGCGCGCTCGACGACGCCGGCCGGGTGACGCCACGGGGGCGATTGATCGCCGCCGTCGGGGTCCATCCCCGGCTCGCCGGTGCCCTGCTCGCCGGCGCTGGCGTCGTCGGCGCCCGGCGCGCGGCCGACATCGTGGCGATCCTGTCGGGGGACGGCCCGGCGGGCGGTGCCGGGCCGGGCTCGGAGTCCGACGATCTCCTCGCCGCGTGGCGCCGCCTGCGGGGGAACGCCGACCGGGCCGCGTCCGCCCGCTGGCGCGACGAGTCGCGGCGGCTGCGCTCGGCCACCGAAGCCGCCGCCCCCGCCGCCCCCGCCGCCCCCGCCGCCCCCGCCGTCCCCGCCGTCCCCGCCGTCGGCGGACCGCCCGGTGGCGGCATCGCCGACGACCCCGCGGCGCGGCGCAGACCGCCCGGTGGCGGTGTCACCGACGACCGCGCGGCGCGGCGCAGACCGCCCGGCAGCGGCGTCACCGACGACCTCGCGGCGGGGCTCGTGGTCGGGCTCGCCTTCCCCGAACGGCTCGCCCGGGCCCGCGTCCCCGGCGGCACGACGTACCTGATGGCCGGGGGAACGGCCGCGGAGCTGACCGCCGGCTCGGCGCTCACCGGCGCGCAGTGGCTGGCCATCGCGATCGCGGACCGCGGGGCCGGGCGGGTGTCGGCGCGGGTGCGCCTGGCCGTCGCCCTCGACGAGGCGACCGCGGGCGAGGCGGGCGCCGGGCTCCGGCGCACCGTCGACGAGGTCGCCTGGTCCGGCGGCGACGTCGTCGCCCGCCGGGTGGAGCGCCTCGGCGCGATCGTCCTGACCGAACGCCCGCTGGCCAGGCCCGATCCGGCCCTGCTCGAGGCGGCGGTGCTCGACGGGCTGCGCCGCGAGGGGCTGGCGGCGCTGCGCTGGACGCGCGACGCGACGGGGCTGCGGGAGCGGCTCGCGTTCTGCCACCGGTCCCTCGGCGCGCCCTGGCCGGACGTCGGCGATGACGCCCTGCTGGCGGCGGCGCCCGACTGGCTCGGACCGGATCTCGCCGGCGTCCGCCGCCGGGCGGACCTGGAGCGCATCGACGCCGGCCAGGCACTGCGCCGCCTGCTGCCCTGGCCGCAGGCCGCCCGGCTCGACGCGCTGGCACCGGAACGGCTGGAGGTGCCCAGCGGGTCGCGGGTGCGCCTCGACTACAGCGACCCCGACGGCCCCGTCCTCGCGGTGAAGGTCGCCGAGGTGTTCGGCTGGGAGCGGGTCCCGGCCGTCGCGGACGGCCGCGCCCCCGTCGTCCTGCACCTGCTCTCCCCGGCGGGTCGTCCCGTCGCCGTGACGAGCGACCTCGCGTCGTTCTGGCGCACCGGCTACCCGCAGGTCCGCGCCGAACTGCGCGGACGCTACCCGCGCCACCCCTGGCCCGACGACCCCACCACCGCTCCCCCCACCCGCCGCGTCGCCCCCCGCGCCAGCAGCTAGGCCGCACCGAACGCCCGCGTTTCTCGGCCCCCCGATGCCCTGGGGCGCACCGCTGTCACATGTGCGCCGCGCCGCGGGTCAGAGAGGTGACGGGTGGCGGAAGGCGCCACGGCGACGTGGGTGGACGAGAGGACCTGAACGGTGGCAGCACGGATGAAGAACCCGGCGGCGGTCATTTCTGAGGCGTGGCCGGCGATCGCGGCCCTGAACGCGGCCAGCGAGACGGGCGGCGTGCCGGCGGCGACCCTTGTGCTGGTGCATCTGCGGGTCAGCCAGATCAACGGCTGCAGTGCCTGCGTGGACGCCGGCTTCCGCGATGCGCTGAAGAGCGGAGAGGCCCCGCAGCGGCTCGGCGCCGTCGCGGCCTGGCGGGAGACGAGCTACTACGACGATGCCGAGCGGGCTGCGCTGGCGCTCGCCGAGAGCGCCACCCGGCTCAGCGACCGCACCGACCCCGTCCCCGACGAGGTCTGGGACGAGGCAGTCAGGCACTACGACGACCGAGGCATGGCCGCGCTGATCCTCAAGATCGCGACGACGAACGTCTTCAACCGGCTGAACGCCGTCACGAAGCAGGTCGCCGGCTCCTGGGGCTAGGCAGCCATCCTGGGGCCGAGATCGGTCGGCTCGTCCGGTGGGACGCGGGCGATCCTGCCCGCCACCGACCCGAGCACCTGTGCTGTGTGCCGCTAGGACGGCAACGGCAACGGCAACGCGACGGAGGATCGTGACCGATGGACGAACGGCTCGCCCGGCGCTTCGAGGAGCACCGCGGGCATCTGCGCACCGTGGCCTACCGGATGCTCGGCTCCCTCGACGAGGCGGACGACGCGGTGCAGGACGCCTGGCTGCGCCTGAGCCGATCCGACGTCGGCGGCGTCGAGAACCTGGGTGGATGGCTGACCACGGTCGTCGCGCGGATCTGCCTGAACATGCTTCGGGCCCGCAGGACCCGTCCCGAGGACCTGGTCGGCGTCCACGTGCCCGATCCGATCATCGGTCTCGCCCCGACCGCCGGGGCGGGGCAGCCCGAGCAGGAGGCCCTGCTGGCCGACTCGGTCGGGCTCGCCCTGATCACCGTGCTGGACACCCTGGCTCCCGCCGAGCGGCTGGCCTTCGTGCTGCACGACCTGTTCGACCTGCCATTCGACGAGATCGCGCCGATGGTGGGTCGCTCGCCGGCCGCGGCCCGCCAACTCGCCAGCCGGGCCCGGCGACGGGTGCGAGCGCTGGACACGCCCGTCCCCGATGCCGTCCACGCCGTCCACGCCGACCACGCCGACCACGCCGACCAGCGCAGGGTCGTCGACGCGTTCTTCGCCGCGGCCCGCGGCGGCGACGTGACGTCCCTGGTCGCGGTGCTCGACCCCGACGTCGTGCTGCGCGCCGACGGCGGGACGGGCCGGCCGCAGGCCTCGGCGGTGGTGCGCGGGGCGCGCGACGTCGCCCGCCGGGCGCTCCTGTTTGCCCAGCCCGCGGCGGTGGTGCATCCGGTGCTGGTCAACGGCACCGCCGGAGTGGTCATCACCATCGACGGAAGGCCGGTCTCGGTCATGGGATTCGTCGTCGCCGACGAGCGGATCGCCGAGATCCACGCCCTCGTCGACGCCGGCCGCCTCGCCCGGCTCGACCTCGCGGCCTGGCTCGGGCCGGCCGGCGGCGAACGGGCCCGGACTCCACGCTCACGCTAGCTCGGCCATCGGCGCCAGACGGCCATGCTGGCACCCGAGATTCTGGACGCGGCCTTCCCCAATATCGTGTGCGTACTCGGCGTGCTGCGGGAGGTGCATGGTCCGGTGTTGGCGGACAGCGATGGCCAGGCCGTGCGCGATCCTGCCGTCCTGCCGGAGGGAGTGACCGAGCTCGAGAACGACGATCCCTCAGCACTGGGGCCGTACAGGTTGTTCGGCAGACTCGGTGAGGGCGGGATGGGGACCGTGTTCCTGGCCTGGAACCCGGCCGGTGGATGGGTCGCGGCCAAGACACTGCACCGTCACCTTGCACGGCAGGCTGACTTCCTTGCCCGGTTCGCCCGGGAGGTCGACAACGCTCGGCGGATCAACAGTCCGTACACCCCGTCGGTGGTGGACGCGGACACCGCGACACGTGACCCGTATCTGGTGACCGAGTTCATCGCCGGGCCGACGCTGAGCCAGGAAATCAGAAGACGCGGGCCGCTGTCCCGATCCGAGCTGCATCAGCTCGCCTTGAACCTGGCGTCTGCCATGCTTGCCTTTCACCGCGTCGGGATCGTGCACCGTGACATCAAGCCAGCCAACATCATCCTTTCCCGGACCGGGCCACGAGTCATCGATCTCGGCATCTCTCGCGCGCTGAACGAGGCCGTCGGCATCACCTTGTCCAGCGGCCAGCAGCCCGGAACACCTCAGCTCATGGCCCCAGAACAGTGGACCGGTCAACGCCCGACCCCGGCGACCGACGTGTTCGCCTGGGGCAGCGTGCTCACCTACGCCGGCACTGGACGCTTCCCCTTCGCCGGGGTGGACCAACGGGAACTGCGGGACGCGGTGCTGCACTCCCGACCCGACACGGACGGTTTGGACGCCCCCCTGCGCCCGCTCATTCTTCGGGCGCTGGCGAAGGACCCGGCGGCACGCCCGGATGTCGCTGATCTCCTGGCCGACCTTCTGGGCGGCGCCGCCCCCCTGGCGGCCACTGGCATCGAGGCGGCGCCCGTCAGCAAGGCGACGCCCGTCATCGGTGCGGCCGTCGCCCAGATCCCGCCTACCGTGGCCCATCCGATGACCGACGAGTCGGTCACCGCACGCGCCGAACCCGCTTTTGCCGACGACCACGCGGAGCCCGCCCGGTTCGAGAAGACGTCGGACATGACTGCAACCGCCGCCACGGCGATCGGCGGTTCGACACGCACAGGTCGCGTCCCGTCCCCGTCCCCGGATCGGGGCACGGGGACGGGCGGTGCGGCGGGTGGGCCGGCAGTCGCACGGCGGGGTCGCCGACAGGGGCGGCGGCTGACCGTCCTCGCCGGCACGCTGGCGATCGCGGCCGTCATCACGGTGGTCGCACTCCTCATCCATCGGATGACGTCGCCGTCCCGCCCGGCCACCGCCGTCGTTCCCGAGGGGCTGATCGGCCTTCCCGTCACCCGCGCGAAGGCCTCGCTCCAGTCTGCCGGCTTCCGCCAGATCGCCCAGACCCGCAGTCCGGATGACCGGGCACGGGGCACCGTGCTCGCGGTCAGTCCGCAGTCCGGCGACGTCGTCCGCATGGACTCGCCCGTGGTTCTCACCATCTCAGCCGGTCGCTCCGCGGTTGCGGTCCCGAATGTCGTCGGTCAGTCGCAGTCGGATGCTGAGACCGCGCTCCGCCGGTTGAACCTCACCGTCACCGCGCAGATCAGCACCGCGGTCAGGGCGGGTGCCCCACCGGGATGGGTCGAGGCGCAGGATCACGCCGGTGAGAAGGTGGAACCCGGAACCGCGGTGACCATCACCGTGGTGAGCCTTCAGCTCCCGGTGCCCGACTTCGTCGGCCAGCCTGCCCGAACCGCCGTCGAACAGCTCACGGACGCCGGATTCCAGGTCACGCGGGAAGAACGTCGGTCGGATTCCGCGGTGGGCACGGTTATCGACCAGCAGCCCCGGATCGTGCCCGCGGACCGTGGCTCCGACGTCCGTCTCATCGTCTCCACCGGTCGCCCGGCCCAGACAGCACCGCCCCGAGCCACCACACCCCGAGCCACGGCACCTCGAGCCACGGCACCTCGAGCCACGGCACCCCGGGCCACCACCCGCACTCCGGCTACGCCTTTGGACCTCTTCGGCGCCACCACCCGCGCTCCGGCTACGCGGACTCCGGGAGGCCTCGGCGGCGTCTTCGGGTAGGGAAGCCGAGATGGCCCGTGCATCCCGGCCGCGACCGAGAGCCACGCTGGTGACAGGGCACGATCGAGGGCTCCGTCACCGCGCCGTCAGTCCGCCGGTCCCAGTAACCGATCGACGGTGAAGCGGGGTGTCGACGTGACCAGGTTGACGCCGCCCGGTCAGGCTCGCACAGCTATGTAGGGCCGGCGAGCGACAGGGGATGGCCACGGTGGCAGGCGAACAGGACTCCCACAGGGTCCCGGTGGATCGGTCGGAGGGGTTCGGCGAGCGGCTGCTGGGTCTGCTGCTGGACCGCGCTCACGAAATGCCGCCGCAGTTGATCGCCCCGCTGGTGGCCGAGGAGGTGAACAGGATCGGCGGTCGGAACGTCTCGATCCTGCTGCAGGACTACGAGCAGCGGCTGCTGACGCCGCTGCCGGGTCGAAACCTCATGATCGGGGAGCCTGAGCCGATCGACGACTCCCCCGCCGGCACGGCATTCCTTGGCGCGACGACCGTCGAGCAGCCCCTGGCCGAAGGTGTGCGGATGTACCTGCCCCTGCTGGACGGAAGCGACCAGGTGGGGGTACTCGCCCTCACCCTCGCCACCGTCGATGACGACGACCGCCGGTTGCTGCGGCGACTGGCCGGCCTCGTCGCCGACATGCTAGTCACCAAAAGTAACTATACCGACCAGTTCTTCCGGGCCCGGCGCCGCGCAGCGATGAGCGTGGCCGCGGAGATCCAGTGGTCCCTGCTGCCCCCGCTGACCATGCTCACCCCGCAGGTCGCGGTAGCCGGCATCCTCGAACCCGCCTACGACATCGCGGGTGACAGCTTCGACTACGCCCTCAACGACGAGATCCTGCACATGTCCGTCATCGACGCGATGGGGCACAGCCTGGACGCCGCCGTACTGGCGACGGTGGCGATCGGCGCCTACCGGCACGCCAGACGTGCCGACATCGGGCTTGCCGAGCTGTACATGTTCATGGACGCGGCCATCAGCGCGCAGTTCGGACCCGACCACTTCGTCACCGCGCAGATGATGCGTCTGAATGTCGAGACAGGTCACCTGCAATGGGTCAACGCGGGTCACCCACCAGCACTGCTGATCCGCGATCACCAGGTCATCCAGACCTTGGCGAGTCCGGGAACGCTACCGGTGGGCGTCGGCGGCGACATACCGCAGATCAGTGAGCAGAAACTCCGGCGCGGGGACCGGGTCCTGTTCTTCACCGACGGTCTCGTCGAGGAGCATGAAAGCGGCGGAGAACAGTTCGGCGAGGAGCGACTGATCGGCATCATCGAGCGCGCCCGAGGCGAAGATGTGCGGGAGATGGTACGCGGAGTTTCCCATGCGCTGATGCGGGAACGGCGTGGGATCACGACCGACGACGCGACCCTCTTCCTGGTCGAGTGGCGCGGGGGCACCGCCGACCACCTCGCCACCGTCGATCTGTGACCGGGAGGAAGCGGGCGAAGAGGCAGGCGAGGAGGCGGGTGGCGCCCGGCCGTGGCACGACCTGGACCCGGAACCCCCAGGGCGATCGTGATGATCGTCGCGATGCGGGCTCGACATGCGATCATCCGCCTATCGCGAGACAGTCACCAGGTCCGGGGTGAGTCGGTACGGACCGCGACAGGTGGAGCGTATGCGCGGACGAGGTGACGCTGTGTGGTTCAGCTTGAGATACCCGGCGTCCTGATCCGGGAGGAGCTGGGACGCGGTGCCTACTCCGTCGTGTATCGGGCGGAGCGGGAGGGCCGGGATTATGCGGTCAAGGTGCCGCTTCGGGCGGTGGCGCGTGACGAGACCGTCGTGCGTGCGTTCGCCCGCGAAGCCACCATTCTGGCCTGCATAAACCACCCCAACATAGCTCGGGTCCGGGCCGCCGGGCACACGGCGGACTACCCGTTTCTCATCATGGACCTGGTCGAGGGAGATTCGCTGAAGGCGCGGATCGCCGCGGGGCCGCTGGGGGTCACCGAGGCCACGCGGGTGGCGCTGGACGTGGCGTCGGCGCTGTCCGAGGCGCACCGGCGCGGCCTGGTCCACCAGGACGTCAAGCCCGCCAACATCATGATCGGACCGGACGGAAAGGCCACCCTGCTCGACTTCGGGCTGATGACCCGGGCCGGCGGGCCACCGACCGACCGGGCCGTCGGCACGGTTCTGTTCGGCGCCCCGGAACAGACCGGCATGCTGCGACGGCCGGTCGAGCCGCGCTCCGACCTCTACGCCCTCGGCGCGGTGCTCTACACCTGCCTGGCCGGCTCGCCGCCGTTCCAGGCCGGCGACACCGCCGAACTACTCCGCCTGCACGCCGTCGCGACGCCCCGTCCCCTGACGCAGGTGCGCGCGGACGTCCCCGCGGAACTCGCCGCGGTCGTGACCCGGCTGCTGGCCAAGGACCCGGACGACCGGTACCCGTCCGCACTCGACGTCGTCGCCGCGCTGACGCCGCTCGTACCGGGCGCAGCCGCTCCCGCGCACCCCACGGTCGGCCGGGCCGCGCCGGCCGGCGTGGGCGACCCGGACACGCTGGTCCGGGGTCGCCACATCGGCCGCCGCAGCGAACGCGCGCTGCTGCGACAGGCGTGGACGCGATGCCTCGGCGGGGAACCATCTCTCGGCGGGAAACGATCTCTCGCTGGGGAACGATGTCCCGCCGGGGAACGATGTCCCGCCGGGGAACGATCTCCCGCCGGGGAACGCGGCGTCGTGACGGTCATCGGGGAGGCCGGCGCCGGCAAGACCCTCCTCATCCAGGACCTGCTCGCCTCGCACGGCCCGGTCGACGGCACGGCGGACGGACCGGTGATCCTGCGCGGGCGGTGCGCGGCGAACGCCTCCGCTCCCCTGGCGCTGCTGCACGATCTGATCGGCGGCTATCTGCACGGTCTGGCGGCCGTGCCCGAGCCACGACGGCGGGACCTGGTCGCCCGGATGGTGTCGGCCGCGGGTCCCGATGCCGCGCTGCTCGCCCGCGTGCACCCACTGCTCGCCCGTGCGCTGAACGTGGACCGCGCGGCCGGCGAACCGGAGGCCGGCGAACCGCGCTTCCGTTCGGCCGCCGTCGGCTTTCTCAGCCGGCTCGCCCTCCGCTGCCACGGACTGGTCATCTGGGTGGACGACGCCCACTGGCTGGGCCCGGCCGACCAGCAGATCCTCGAGGACCTCACGGCCTCGACGGACCCCGCGCCGCTGCTGCTGGTCAACTCGACCCGGGATCCGGCCCTGCGCGTGGCGGCCGGATCCGCCACAAGCTGGGACATCACGCTCGGGCCGTTGCACGAGCACGAGGTCGCGGAGGTGATCCGCGACTATCTCGGCGAGATCACCGACCAGGCCTTCGCGCGGGACGTCGCCGTGCGGTCGTCCGGGAACCCGCTGGCCGTCGCGGAGTACATCCGGGCCGTGATCGACGCCGGGCTCGTCCGGCCCGACTGGGGCCGCTTCACCCTCGACCGCACCGGCCTGGACTCGCTGCCGCTGCCCGAGGAGGTCCTCGACCTGATCCGCCATCGGGTGCACGCGCTCAGCCCGACCGCCGCGGCCGTCCTCGGGGTCGCCGCCGTGATCGGCCGCAGCTTCGACCTCGCGTTGCTGACCGCCGCGAGCGGCCGGACCAGGGCCACGATCTCGATGGCGACCGCCGAGGCGGAGGCCCATCAACTCGCGGCCCGCGGCCGGGGCAGGACCTGGTCCTTCGTCCATGACTGCGTCCACGAGGCACTGCTGTCGACCATGAGCCCGCAGGAGCGGACGGCCGCGCACCGACGCCTCGTCGAGGTCCTCGACGCCGACGGCGCGGGGGGCGGCGACCACCTGTACGCACTGGCCCGACATGCCGTCGCCGGGCAGATCGCGCCGAACCGTCGTTTCCGGCTGACCTCGGCCGCCGCGGCGGCTGCACTTGCTACCCCGGCGCCCTACGAGGCCGTCGCCCTCTACCGGTCCGCGCAGACGGCCGCGGACGAGGCGGGCATCGAACCCGACGCCGAGTTCGAGGAGGGTTTCGCGCTGGCCGCCGCGCGTACGCTCGCGCCGGCGGACGCCCGGACCCATTTCACCCGCGCGCTTCGTTCGCAGGCCGACCCGCGGCGGCGGGCCCGTGCCTATCTGGAACTGGCCGGGGTCGAGTTCGCCGAGTTCCGGACGGCCGCGGCGCTGGACTACGTCCACCGCGGCCTGGCCGAGATCGGCCGCGGAATACCGGCCAGTCCCGCGGCGATGGCCGCCGTCAGCATGGGCCGATGGGCGGCGGGAATGGCGTGCCGACGGCCGTGGACAGGTTTCGGCCGAGCCCGCGGCGAACGCCGGGAGCTGCACGAGATCCGCTGCCGCCTGTACGAGATCGGCATCCTGAGCGAATGGATCTCCGGGCGGATCGGTCCGATGCTGGCCTTCATGATGTCGGCCGTCCACCCCAGCCAGCGGCTGGGCTCGGGCGAGCAGTACGTGCGCAGTCACGGCTGCTTCGTGCTCGTCGCGGCGGACTTCCGGCGCGCCCGGGTGGTGGAGCGCGGGGTCACCCGGCTGCGGAACCTCGTGGCGGACAGCGAGGACCCGGTGCTGCGGGCGGAGGCCTACCTGTACACGTCCGCGGCGCTGCTGTTCCTCGGCCGCAACGTCGCGGGTGAGCGGGACTCCGAGGACACGTTCCGGCGCGCTCACCGGTGGATCGAGACCTTCTTCTTCACCAGCAGCTACTCGATCCTCGTGCGCAGCCTCGCGCTGCGCGGGCATGACCGCGAGGCGTGGGCGAGCTGCGAGGCCAGGCCGCATGGAGAGCGCGTGCAGGCGGACCTCGCCATCCTGCGGGCGAGGCTTGCCCGCACCCTGCGTTACCCTCCGGTTCCCCATCCCGGGCTCGGTGCGCTCGACGGCGAACCCGAGGCCGAGCGGATCCGCCGCTACCTGATCTGCAGCGACGTCGCCGAGCTCGAGATCGAGGACGAGGACTTCGGTCCGGCCTTCGACGCCGCGGTCGAGGTGGGCGACGCGGTCGTCCGGCCGTCCTGGCGAGTGCCCGGGTTCTTCCGGAAGTTCTGGATCACCAAGGCCCGGGGCCGGCTGGAGCAGGCGCGGGCCGCACCGGCCGGGCCGGTGCGCACCCAGCGGTACCGAGCCGCACGGCGTGCGCTACACGAGGCCCGCCGGGCGGCGGCCTACCCGCCGTTCGCCGCCGACCTGCGGGTGCTGCGGGCCGTCGACCGCCAGCTCGTCGGCGACCACGCCGGCGCACTCGACCTGTTGGACGCGGCGGAAGGGGCGGCCCGCACCCTCGACCTGCCCCGGGTCCGCTTCGACGTTCTCCTGGAACGGGCCCGCTGCCTGCGCGCACTCGACGAGCCCGACCGCGCCACCACCGAGGCGGAGCTGGCGGCGAAGGTGGCCGCGAGGTACGGCTGGATCGGCCGGGAACACAAGGTGTACCGCGAGTTCGAGCTGACCGAGCGGGGCCTGTCGTTCGCCGAGGCGAGCGGCGCGGCGTCACCGGCCACCGCGTCCCGGGACCGGCGCCGGCTCGACGCGGTGCTTCAGGTGAGCGCGGCGGCCGGGCGGGAGACGACGCCGGAGTCCGTCGCCACCGTGGCCCTCGACGAGATCATCTCCATCCTCGGGGCGGATCGGGCGCTGCTGCTGCTCCCCGACCCGGCCGACCGCGAACGCGACTCGGGACGGCTGCGGCTCTACGCGCAGCGGCACGCCGAACCGACCGATGACCTCGGGCCGGACGAGGGGCCGGACGAGGGGCCGGACGAGGGGCCGGACGAGGGGCCGGACGAGGGGCCGGACGAGGGGCTGCGCGGCATCGCGACGACCGTCATCGAACGCGTTCAGGTCGAGCAGCGGCCGCTGGTGGTCACGGGCACGGACGAGGGTGCCGCCCTCGGTTCGCAGAGCGCCGTCCAGTACGGGCTGCGCAGCATCCTCGCCGCGCCGGTTCCGGTCAGCGACGGCCGCAGCGGCGTCATCTACGTGGACAGCCGGGTCGCCAAGGGGCTGTTCAACGAGGACGACGCCCGGATCCTCATCACGTTGGCCAAACAGGTGGGACTGTCGCTGAACATGGCCGAGGCGGCCCGCCTGCAGGCGGTCGTCGCGGCGGAACGCCGACAGCGGGACCTGGCCGAGACGATGCGCAACGTCACGCTGCAGGCGACCTCGACCCTGAACACCCGGGAGATCCTCGGGCGGGTGCTGACGGCGACCAGACACGTCCTGCCGTTCGACTTCGCCTGGGTGCTGACCCGGGTGTCCGGAACCGTCCGGATCAGCTCGACGCACGGCGAGGTGGCGGACGGGGTCGTCGGTACCGAACTGCACCCTGCGGCCGGCGGCCCGATCGCGCGCGCCTTCGACCGCCACGAGGTCGTCGCCACCGCCCCCACGATCGAGCTGCCGGGCGGCGGGCAGGCGGCCCGGAGCTGGCTGGCCGCGCCCGTCCCGCTGCGGGAAAGCATCGAGATGGTGGTCGTGCTCGCCTCCCGGGCACCCGACTGCTACTCCGAGACGCGCATCCAGATCGCGCAGACCATGATCGATCAGGTGGTCATCGGCTATCAGAACGCGTGGCTGTTCGAGAAGGTGCAGCGGCTTGCGGCCACCGACCAGCTCACCGGTCTGGCCAGCCGGCGACATTTCCTCGAGCAGGCGGAACATGTCTTCGCCGCCCACGGCGCCGCGGGTCGACCGGTGAGCGCGGCGATGGTCGACATCGACCATTTCAAACGGGTCAACGACGCCCATGGCCATATCGTCGGGGACGAGGTCCTGACGGAGGTCGCCCGGCGCCTTCGGCGGGCGTTCCGCGACGAGGATCTCATCGGTCGGGTCGGCGGCGAGGAGTTCGCCGTGCTGATGTCCGGGCCGGCGACCACCGCCGAGGCCCTCGGGCAGAGGCTACGGAACGCTCTCGCGCAGGACCCGATCGACACCTCGGTCGGGCCGCTCGACATCCGGCTGAGCGTCGGCGTCACCCCGCGGTCGCCCGGCGACAGGAGCCTGCGCGACCTGCTGACCCGCGCCGACAACGCGCTGTACGAAGCCAAGCGCGGCGGGCGCGACCGGGTCGCCGTCCAGCTCCGGTGACCGGATGACCGACCCGTCGAGCGGCACCACGCGGTGTCGCCGGACGGGGCCTGTTCCCAGCACCCTTGCAAAACGGAATGATCTTCCGTATCGTGAGGCATCCGAAACGGAAACGGATTCCCATTCCGGTGGTCTGACGGTCGGGCCCGGCGGCTGGATGTCGAGATGGCCCGCCGGGTCCTCCCCGCGGGGCACGTCCTGCTCGAAGGATGAGGATGAGTGCTCAGGAACTGAACGCAACCACGACGCGGGGCCCGGACCGGGTCGCCGAGGCTCCGTCGGCGGAGCACCGCCGGCGCCGTATGAAGATCGCGCTGGGTGTCATCGTCGCGTGCCAGCTCATGGTGATCATCGACGCGACGATCGTGAACATCGCGCTGGCGCGGATCCAGTCCAGCCTGCACTTCTCCGCCTCGAGCCTGGCCTGGGTGCAGAGTNCCTACTCGCTGGCCTTCGGTGGGCTGCTGCTGTTGGGCGGACGGGCGGGCGACGTCTTCGGCCGGCTGCGGCTGTTCATCGGCGGGTTGGCGCTGTTCACCCTCGCCTCGCTGGCCGCCGCCCGCGCCGCGCAGGGGGTAGGGGCCGCACTGGCCGCGCCGGCCTCGCTCGCCCTGCTCGCCCTGCTCGCCACCACCTTCACCGAAGGTCCCGAGCGGCGACGCGCCCTGGGGGTCTTCTCCATGATCGCCGGACTCGGGCTGACACTCGGTCTCATCCTCGGCGGGCTGCTGACGACGGCCTCCTGGCGGTGGGTGTTCGTCATCAACGTTCCGGTCGGCATCGCGGTCATCGCGCTGGCCCGGCCCTTCCTCAACGAGACCCCGCGGCATCCGGCCCGATTCGACGTTGCCGGCGCGATCGTGTCCACGGCGGGGATGACATCGCTGGTGTACGGGTTCATCCGGGCCGCATCGGAGGGCTGGTCGGACAGCCTGACCGTCGTCACCCTCGCCGCCGGCGTCGTGTTCCTCCTGGGGTTCCTGTTCGTCGAGGCCAGGGCCGAGCAGCCGATCATGCCGCTGCGACTGTTCGCGGAACGGCTGCGGGCCGGGGCCTATACCAACATGCTGCTCATGTCGGCGGCGATGGGAAGTTTCTTCTTCTTCCTGTCGATCTTCCTGCAGAAGGTGCTGGACCTCAGCCCGCTGCGCACCGGCCTGGCATTCCTGCCCATGGCGCTGGTCCAGTTCGGTGGCGCGCGCACGGCGCCGAAACTGGTCGCGCGCTTCGGCCCGAAGACCATCACCGCGGTCGGTACCGCGTCCGCGCTGGTCTCCGCTGTCTGGCTGACCCGGCTGGGCGGCGCGAGCAGCTACCCGGGCGGCGTGGTCGGACCGCTGATCCTGCTCGGCCTCGGGATCGGGCTGGCTTTCATGCCCCTGAACATGGTCATCCTCGCCGGGCTGCCGCTACGGGACACCGGGTCCGCCTCCGGGCTGTTGCAATGCCTGCAGCAGATCGGGCTCGCCGTGGGGATCGCCGTTCTCACCACGGTGTACGGCACCTCGCTGCGCAACTCCGCCGATCATCCGGACACCACCCTCACTCCGCAGGCCCAGATGCACCACGATCTGGCGCACGGGATCGCGACCTCCTTCTTCGTACTGGTCGCCTTCATCGCGGTCGCGTTCGTGGTGGCCGTCTTCGTCTTCAAGAACCGTAAGCCCGCGACTACCGGCGCCTGACCCGGCCCGGTCCGGTCCGGCCCGGCCCGGGCCGGAACAGCACGGAACAGCACGGAACGGGCGTCGGGCAAGATCCCACCGGTTCCCCGTGACCAGCCGACCGTGGCGCCTATCGGCGACGCATACCTTCCATCAGGTAGCCGAGCAGATCGACCCCCCGACCCGAGCCCGTCTCCTCCGCGGTCAGCGCGATCGCATTGGTCAGCTTCAGGAGGGTGGACATGTCCAGATCTGCCCGCATCGTGCCGTCGCGCTGCGCCCGGGAAAGCAGGACGGCGCCGGCGGCCCGCATGTCCTGGCAGGACACGGAAAGCGGTGAGATGCCGTCGTGCAGAACCGACATGACCTCCCGTGCCAATCCGCGATATTCGCCGAGGTGGGAGATGAACTGCTGCAGCCAGTCGGCAAGCGCGTCGTCGGGCGGCCCGACCTCGGCCAGGTTCACCGCGGCGACCCGCAGCGCCTCGAAATGATCCAGCAGGACGGCCTCGAGGAGCGCCTCGCGGGTCGGGAAATGCCGGTAGACCGTTCCGGTACCCAGCCCGGCGCGCTTGGCCACCTCGTACAGCGAGGCATCGGCTCCCACGTCGGCGAAGACCGCGCGCGCCGCGGTGAGCAGGCGCTCACGATTGCGCAGCACATCCGTCCGGACGGGTCGGTCGGCTGACGCGGCCGGCGGCCGAACCATCATGGCTGCCTCCCCAGCATTGCCAAACGGAAGAATCTTCCGGATAATATCACACGAATTTCGAGTCCTCCGCGGTCACGGCCTCCACCGGCCTTCGAGGAATGACAGATGGGCAGCGGAACAGCACTGCCAGGGTCAGGAGTACCGGGACCCGACCGCAAACAACCGGAGACGAACATCATGGATGTGCGCGAGGCGTTGTACACCACCCGCACCATGCGTCGGGTGAAGCCCGATCCCATACCTCTGTCGGTCCAGGAACGCATCATGGACGCCGCCGTTCGGGCGCCCAACGGCGGGAACCTGCAGAAGTGGCGCTTCGTTCTCGTCGATTCCCCCGAGGTCAAGGCCGTCCTCGGCCCGCTCTACCGCGACGCGGTGGCGCGTGGCCTGCAGGGCTACTACGGCGACGCGGCGGCAATCGCCACCAGCACTCCCGAAACGGAGGAGGGCGTACTCGCCAGGCGCATGGTGCGCTCGGCGAACTGGCTGGCGGATAATTTCGAACAGGTTCCGCTGTTCCTGTTCGCGCTCATTCCGGCGACCAAGTCCGTGGGTTCGGTGTTCCCCGCCGTCTGGAGCGCGATGCTGGCCGCTCGGGCCGAGGGCGTCGGCTCGGCGCTCACCACGATGCTGGGTGTCGGCCACGGCCTGGAGACGCTTGCCGCGCTGGGGGTGCCCTTCGAGGAGAACTGGATCAACGCGTGTTGCGTCTCCTTCGGTTACCCGACCGGGCGCTGGGCGGTCGCGCGCCGAGAACCCCCGCAATCAGTGACGTACCGCAACCGTTGGCTCGCACCGAGCGGGTTCCTCGGCGCCGGCCCGCTGTGGCCTGACGGCGCCGCGTCCGCCAGTGAGCCGGATCCCGCCAGTGAGCCGGATCCGACCAGCGCGTCGTAATCCGACTCAGGCGACTAATCCGGCTCAGGCGACCTGGCGCCAGGCGTCGGCCAGTGCGGTGAAGCTGTCCCGGCGGCGGTCCCGGTCGAGGCCCGGGGTGACAACGACGATCTCGTCGACCTGGGCTTCCTGCTTCAGCTCCAGCAGCCGTCCGGCGACGGACTTCGGCTCGCCGGTCACCATCCGACCGTCGTCGCGGCGGGTGGCGCGGAACTGCGGCGAGCGGGCGAACGCGCGGACGTCCTCCGGCCGCAGCGGCTCGCGGATCCCGCGGGTGATGTTCTGGATCATCAGGGCCCAGGCAGCCTCGAAGTCGCCGATCGCGTCGTCGTCGTCGCTGGCGAAGGCCAGCACGGACATCGCCGAATACGGCGTCGCGCCGTCGGTGCGCGGGGTGAACTCGCGCCGGTAGGCCCGCAGCGCCTCGACGGCGAGATCCGGGCTCATGTGGTGCGCGAACACCGCGCTCAGACCGTTGACGGCGGCGAACCGCGGACCGTACGGGCTCGACCCCAGTACGAACAGCTCGGGCCGCTCCTCGACCAGCGGCGCTGCCACGAGCTGCGCGTAGGGATGGCCGGCGGGGAAGCCGTCACCGAGGAACGCCAGCAGCTCGCCGACCTGCCCGGGGAACTCCGCGGCCGGATCACTGGCCACACCCCGGCGCAGCACGTGCGCCGTCAACGGGTCGGTCCCCGGCGCCCGACCGAGCGCGAGATCGATCCGGCCCGGGTACATCGCCAGCAGCGTCCGGAACGTCTCGGCGACCTTGAACGGCGCATGGTTGGGCAGCATGATGCCGGCCGCGCCGACCCGGATCCGGGACGTGTGCGCGCCGACGTGGGCCGTCAGCAGCTCCGGGGCGCTGCACGCCAGGCTGGTCATGTTGTGGTGCTCGGAGACCCAGTACCGCCGATAACCGGCCGCCTCGACGGCCTGGGCGATGCTCACCGCGCCGGCGATCGCGGCGCTCGGGCTCTCGCCGTGCTCGATCCCGACGAAGTCGAGAACGGCCAGCGGAAGGACGTCGTCAGCAACACTCACCCTCAGGTCAATTCCCCGTCCCGCGACCGCATTCCCGCCGCCGCCACCGAGGTGCGTGCGGTCGACGACGCCGCAGTCGCGGCCGGCCCACTCCGGGGTGGGGCGGGTTGCGGCACGTTCAGCACGGTCCGAGCCCGCAGACCGGGCACGACGCACCGCATCTGACGTCCCCCGGCACCGCCGCTGCGCGGCCGGTCGGCGGGTGCTCCGCGGGCCGGACGGCGTGCGCCGGCGGGAGGAAGGTCCCGCGGAGCCGGGCCCGGCTCGTCCCGTATTCAGGATGCCCGGTCGAGCGGCGCAAGGCCGCGACCGGGCGAGGAACCAGCCCGACCGTCAGGTCGGAAGCCGGAGGAGAAAGCGGACGCGATGAGCAAGAAGACCTTCACCGCCCAGGACATCGAGGACTACATCACCGAGTACCGGGCCACCGGCGGCAAGCCGACCGGCAGGTTCGCGGGGCCCACCCGGCTGCTGTTGCACAGCGGCCACGATGCCGACGNCAAGCCGCACATCGTGCCGTTGAGCTACTTCGCCGACGCCGACAAGGACCGTTGCGTCGTGCTGGCCATCAACGACGGCCTCGATGAGGATCCGCGGTGGCTGCGGCACCTGCGCGCGCACCCGGAGGTCACCGCCGAGATCGGCAGCGACACCGTCCGGCTGACGGCCACGGAGATTCACGGCGCGGAGCGCGACGCCATCTACGCGCGCCACGCCGAGACGTTCCCGATCCTGCTGGAGTTCCAGTCGGCGACGACCCGGGTCATCCCGGTCGTCGCACTCGCTCCGACCGGCAACGCCTGACCCGTTCCCCCGCCTGACCCGTTCCCCCGCCTCACCCGCCGGGCCGAGCGTGCGGCCGAATCCGTCACCGCACGCTCGCCGGCACCCTCGGCACCGCCGCCTCGCTCCGCCCCCCGGGCTGGGAGCGAGGCGGCGCCGGTCAGTCGCCGAGGGCGGCGGCGCTCGCCGTGTCAGGCATTTCCAGGTGACACGTGAGCCCGCCGTCGATCGGCAGCAGGACGCCCGTGATGAACGAGCCCTCGTCGGAGGCGAGGAACACCGCCCCGCTCGCGATGTCGCTGGAAAGGCCGAGCCGAGGCAGCATGATCGTCTTGCGGACGGGCGCCATCAGCGCCTCGTTCGCGACCATCTTCGTCATCTCCACGCCGCCGGTGTTGGTGAAGCCGACGATGATGGCGTTCGAGCGGATGCCGTACTGGCCGTAGTCGACCGCGATCTGCCGGGTCAGCGAGTTGATCGCACCCTTGGAGGACTGGTAGCTCGGCCGCCCGGTGATCGACAGCACGCTGGACGCCGCGGAGATGTTGATGATCGCCCCGCCGCCCGCCGCGATGAGGTGCGGAATGGCGTACTTCGCCGCCCAGAACGTCCCGTACAGGCCGATGCGGACGATTTCGTCGAAGACCTCGGTGCTGACGTCCGCGACCTTGGTGTCCGGCCTGCCGGGCCCGGTGAGGTGCGTCGCCGCCGCGTTGTTGACGACGGTCGTGAGCGAACCGTAGGTGGACACCGCCAGGTCGACCGCCGCGCGGACGTCGTCCTCCGAGGCCGCGCTGCCGGCGGCGAACGTGACGTTCTCCCCGCGGGCCTTCGCCTCTTCCTCGATCTCCTTGCCGGCGTCCACCGACCGGCCGGTGAAGACCACGGACGCGCCCTCGCGGGCGAACCGCTCGACGAACTCCCGGCCGATGCCTCGCGTGCCGCCCGTGATGAGGGCGACCTTGCCGGACAGGCGCTGCGTACTCATGCCTGCAGCTCCGCGGAGACCACGCCGACCGGCGCGGGCAGGTCGAGCACCGTGACCCAGCCGGTCTTCTGCGTGGCGGCGACGCCGGGCAGGCAGGCGACCGCGCGCGCGGCGTTGAGGGCGGCGACGTGGTCCGGCCCGTCGTGCGAGCCGGGCAGGCCGAACTGCAGCTCGATCGACGGGCTGCCCTCGACGATGACGCGCCAGTTGGGCTCGTCGTCGTCCTGGCGCCAGTCGTCGCCGAGGCCGAGCACCGCGCTCTGCTCGTTGACGAGCTCGTAGAACGGCTTGCCGTTGGAGTAGGCGGTCAGCGTCCACCGGGCCCCGGCGACGTGCCCCTTGGGAATGTGAAGGCCGCTGGGCTGCAGCGTGAGGTCCTCCGGCGCCGCGCCGAACTCCTTCTTCGTCAGCTTGGTGCCGTCGTACGGAATGCCGAGGGCCTGCGCGACGATCTGCGCGGACTGGCCGATGCACCACTGCCAGGACGCGTCGGCGAAGGAGAGCTCGCCGTCGAGGTCCACGTGATCGGGGATCTCCTGGCCGAAGCCGAGGAACTCGCCGAGCTGGAAGGCCGACGGGTAGTGCGGGACGTGGTCCTTCTGCCAGGCGCGCACGAACGTGACGTCGGCGCTGTAGCCGGTGGCGAACAGCGGCAGGACGTCGCTGATCAGGCCGGGGATGTTGCCGCCGGCGATCAGGGCGGAGCCGCCCTCCTCGCCCGCGGCCTGAATCAGGTCGTACGACGGCTCGCTCGGCAAAAACCAGCCACCGTGGCTGGAGTAGACGCTGGTGCCCGCGCGCATGAACCTCGCGATCAGCTCCGGCTGCCAGTCGATGCCGTGCCACGCGAGGACGTCCGCCTTCAGCCCGATCAGCGCGTCGACGTCGCGGGTGGCGATGACACCCGTGGGGGCGATCCCGACGATCTCACCGGCGTCCTTACCATCCTTGTCCTCGCTGTGCACGAGAACACCGACGAGCTCGAACGCCGGATTGCCCTGCACGAGCCGCACCACTGTGCTTCCGACCCCGCCGGTGTAGCCGACAACCACCCGTAACGCCATGCGTCGCCTCCGCGTTCACCCCTGTGCGTCCAACCGGACGTGCCGAGCGTCACACGCGTCGACCGGCACCGTCAATCGCCGATCAGGAAGCTGAACGTTCGTACAGCGCCCGGAATCTCCTCGCCCGGCCCGGTGTTCAGTTCCGGCGACGGTGGACGGCAGGGTCGCCGGCCGGGCCCGATGCGCCCGCCGGCCGCGAGGGTGTCGGCGTGACGGCGCCCCGCGACGGACCCGCGACAAGGAGGGTGACGGTCGGACGCATGCGCGTGGACATCTGGAGTGACGTCGTCTGCCCGTGGTGCTACATCGGCAAGGCGCGTTTCGAGCACGCCCTGGCCGGATTCGCGCACCGCGACGAGGTGAGCGTGGTGTTCCACTCCTACGAGCTGGACCCGACGCTGCCCCGCGGCGAGTCCGGCCCCCTGCGTGAGGCGCTGGCCGCCAAGTTCGGGCGCCCGGTCGAGGAGGTCGCCGCGATGGAGAACCGCGTCGCCGACGCCGCCCGTGGCGAGGGGCTGCAGTACACCGCGGACCGGCTCAGCGGGAACACCTTCGACCTGCACCGGCTGCTGCACCTGGCCACCGACGCCGGCCGGCAGGCCGAGGCGGTCAGCGCCCTGAACGCGGCCCACTTCGGCGCGGGCCGGCCGGTGTTCGACGCCGAGACCGCCGTCGAGGTCTTCACCGCCGCCGGCCTCGACGCCGCCGAGGTCCGCCGGGTCTGGAAAGGCGACGACTACACCGACGCGGTGCGCGCCGACGAACGCGCCGCCCGCGACCTCGGCATCACCGGGGTGCCGTTCTTCGTCCTCGACGACGCCTTCGGCGTCTCCGGCGCGCAGCCCGTGGACCTGTTCACCCAGGCCCTCGACCAGGCCTGGGCGCACCACCGGGCCGCCGCCTGACGGGCCGCCGCCTTGCCGGGCCACCCATCCAACCGGCCGCCCCGGCACCTTCGAGTGCTCTCACTGCTCGTCCGAGCAGGTACGGGATGGTCCACTGATGGACCGGCGCGGCCGTCGATCACAGGATGCGACCCAGGAGACGCCGGTAGCCGACGAGCGTCACCCAGGTGACGCTCGTGCTCCCGCGCTGCCCCGATCGGGAGGCAGTTCTGGCCCCGGGTAAGGGCAGCCGGGGCCAGAACTGCGCGCGGGACGACGTGTTGCTGGAATTTCCTGGGATCGTGAGTAGTAGCCGGGCCTCCCTTCGCCGTGCTGCTGCCTTGATGTCGAGGGGTTCGGGCTGCTGGGCGGCGCCCGCTGCCCGGCTCTGCGTTGGGGGCGTCGGGCGACCGGCGGTCCGGATGGGTGAGGGTGGGGACAGCACGCGGTCGGCGGTGGTCCCGGCGACGCTGGTCCCGGCACGGGTGGCCGCCCTGGCCTGCCCGTCGGAACGTCGCTGCCCCACTCGGCCGAGATGATCGCGTCGAACTCGGCCTGCAGCAGGTCGGGGTCGGCGCAGATCAGGTCGGCCAGCTGCGCCTCGACCGACCGGACCGGCGCCGGCCCCTGTGGGGTAGCCATCGGTCCCGCCCCGGCTCAGGCGTGGATGGCCCGGCGGTCGTCGCTGGACGTCTCGATCGCGATCTTCCGGGGCTTGGCCTTTTCCGCGACCGGGATCCGCAGGGTCAGCACGCCGGCGTGGTAGCTGGCGGTGATCTTCTCGGTGTCCAGGTTGTCGCCCAGGATCAGCTGGCGGCTGAACACTCCGCGGGGCCGCTCGGCGACCAGGACCTCGCGGTCTCCTTGCAGTGCCGGGCGCTGCGCGCGCACGGTCAGCACGTTGCGTTCGACGTCCAGATCCACGGTGGCGGGGTCAACCCCGGGCAGATCGAACTCCGCCACGAACTCCTCGCCCTCGCGCCAGGCGTCGATCGGCATCCCGCTCGGCCGGGCCACCGTGCCCAGGGTGCCGAGCACCTGCTGGCTCAGCCGATCCAGCTCCCGGAACGGGTCGGTGCGCACCAACATCGGAACTCCACCTCCACGATCACGATTTTGTAGATCAGAGCGTTGGATCATCCACTTATCTGTAGTGGATGACCTAGATTTTTATATAGCACCGATGGCAGACTGAGGCAAGTCCCCGGTCGGCTGTCCGGGCGAGTCCCTGGAGGCGCCCCGTGAGACCGTCGGATGTCGACCCGGCCCAGGGGGTGTATGGCATCTCGGTCGCCGCCGATCTCGTCGGGATGGACCCGCAGAGCCTGCGCCTGTATGAGCGGCGCGGCCTGCTGGAGCCGGCCCGCACCGACGGCGGGACCCGCCGGTACAGCAGCGACGACCTGGCCCGGCTTCAACGGATCGGGCATCTACTCGCAGCCGGGCTGAACCTCGCCGGCATCGCCAGGGTGCTCGAGCTGGAGACTGAGAACGCACGGCTGCGAGCCGCACTTGAGCTGACTCAGGCTGCGGACATGGAGCCGCCACCGCGGTCGGGCCGCCTTCGAACCACGGACTGAGGCAGGAAGGCCGCGCCCGAGACACTGACCGGCGCGGTGACGTACGGACTGCCCGTCTAACGGACCGCCACGGTGCGCCCCTCAGCCTCGCCCCGGCGCAGGCGCTCGAGCCCGTCGGGGATGGCGTCGAAACCGACGGTGGAGATGACCGGGTCGAGCGCGCCCGAGGCCAGCAGCGCGTAGACCGCGACCAGGTCCTCCTTGGTGGCGCCGAGGGTGCCGCGCAGCTCGAGGCGGCGGACCACCAGGTCGACGATGCTGAGGGTCGCCTCCGGCCGGCCCGCGCCGATCTGCACGACCCGACCGCCGGGGCGGGCCGCGCTCAGGGCGAGTCGCGTGGTGTCGATGCCGGCGAAGTCGAACACCACGTCGAGGCCGAGGCCGGCGAACCGGTCGGCGTCGGTGGTGAACGACGCCGCGCCCAGCAGGTCCGCCGTCGCCTCCAGATCGGACCGCACGTCGGTGACGTGGACCTCCCCGCCGAGCAGGACGGCCACCCGGGCGCCGATCTGACCGAGCCCGCCGAGCCCGATCACGCCGACGCGACTGCCGCTGGTCACCTCGCCGATCGCGCTCACCGCATGGTAAGCGGTCGCGCCGGCGTCGGTGGCGGCGGCGGCCTGCGCGTAGTCGACCCCGACGGGCACCGGCACGAGCTCGTCGACCTGCGCCAGCGCCCGCTCGGCGTAGCCGCCGTCGCGACCCACCCCGGGCCCGTCGTGCAGGACCGGGGCGATGCCGACCCGGTCGCCGACGGCGAAGCCCGTGACACCGGCGCCGAGTTCGGCGACCGCGCCGGCGATCTCGTGGCCGAGCACGATCGGGACGTGCGAGGGCATGCCCGGCACCTCGCCGTTCATGAAGGAGATGTCCGTGTGGCACAGCCCGGCGGCGTGAACGTCCACGACCACCTGGCCGGGCCCCGCTACCGGGTCGGGAAGCTCCACCGGCCGCAGGGGCTCCCCGGTCGCCACGAAGTGCCACGCCTTCACACGGTTCCCCTTGTCGCGCGCCGCCCGCTGCGGTGGGAACTGGGCGCCTAGCGCCCCTATTCCCGCAGATGGGGGGCTGACCCGGTCTCCTGAAGGCGAGCCGACCGGGCGGGGCGCGACGGCGGGTCAGGAGTAGAGCGGGAAGCCGCCGGTCACCTTGAGCGTCTCGCCGGTGACGAAGCCACCCTCGGCCGAACAGAGGTAGATCAGCGCCGCGACGATGTCGGCGACGCGGCCCTGACGGTGGATGAGCTGGCGCTGGTCGATGATGTCCCGGACGAGCTCCGCGGGCAGGTCGGCCATCGCGCTCTCGGTGTCCATGAGCCCGGGTGAGATCGCGTTCACCCGAATGTTGTCCGGCGCGAACTCGGTGGCGAACGCGACCGTCAGGCCACGGACGGCCAGCTTCGACACCGCGTACGGCGACGTTCCGATATGCGACGCCATCGACGAGATGTTGATGATCGACCCGCCGCCCCTGGCCGCCATCGACGGCCGGGCGGCGAGCGAGCAGTTCACGACGCCCATGACGTTCACGTCGAACAGCTCGCGCACGTCGTCGCGGGCCAGCGTCTGGAACGGCAGGTTGTACCGGGTGAGATGCCGACCCGCATTGTTGACCAGAATGTCGATCCCGCCGAAGTGCTCGACGGCGCGGGCCACCGCCGCGTCAACCGTGTCCTCGGCGGCAACGTCGCAGCGCACGGGCAACACCGTGTGCCCGGCCGCGGCGAGGGCGGCGGCGGAACGCTGGGCGGCGGCGTCGTCGATGTCGGCGAGCACGACCGAGGCCCCTCGTTCGGCGAGCTCCCGGGCGAACGCAAGGCCGAAGCCGGCCGCGCCGCCGGTGATGAAGGCGACGCGGCCGTCGAAACGGCGGGCGGGCTCGTGGGTGCCTGACGATGCGGTCATCGCATGGACCTCCGTCGCAGGGACTACGGCTTGCGGGCAACTCCGCCGTACGTGCCGACCTGGGCGTCAGCCAGGCCATCCGTCGTGCCGTCGGCCCGCCAGCGCAGGACGTTGACCAGACCGGGGTCGACGAAGTCGAAGCCCTCGAAGAAACGGAGCACCTCGTCGCGGGACCGCAGGCGCGTCGGAATGCCCTGCTGCCGGTAGATCTCCGCCGCCGATTCCGCCTCCTCCGGAGCGAAGTCCGCGGTGCCGTGGGTGAGCGACAGGAAGCTGCCCGACGGCAGGGCATCGGTCAGCGTACGGACCAGGCCGTACGGATCACCCTCGTCCGGAATGAAGTGGAGCATGCCGATCAGGGACAGGACCACCGGCTGGTCCAGGTCGAAGGTGTCACGCACCTCGGCGGAGGCCAGGATGCGCGCGGGGTCGTGGAAGTCGGCGTCCACATACGCGGTACGACCCTCCGGGCTGCTCGTCAGCAGCGCCCGGGCATGCACGAGCACGATCGGGTCGTTGTCGACGTAGACGACCCGGGAGTCCGGCGCGAGCCCCTGGGCGACCTCGTGCAGGTTCGGGCTGGTGGGAATGCCGGTCCCGATGTCGAGGAACTGCCGGACGCCCGCCTCGCCGGCGAGGTAGCGGGTCGCCCTCAGCATGAAGGCCCGGTTCTGCTGCGTGGTGTTCTGGACGTCCGGGAAGACACTGATGATCTGTTCGGCGGCGGCCCGGTCGGCCGGAAAGTTGTCCTTCCCGCCGAGGAAGTAGTCATAGACTCGCGCCGAATGCGGGATGTCCATCTTCAGATCAGCCGAGATGAATCTTGGTGCCGGGGAGAAAGCCCCTGACGCGCTCGACACCTCGTCCTCAGCCGTAGCCACCGCGACCGCCCTCTCCCCGTCTGACGCTCGTCAGACCCTCCGTACACATCACCTTAGCGGTCAAATCACCCACAAGCAGTCATGGGTCTGGCCCATTGACGACCCGGGCTCCCGCGGTGGACGGGGTCGCACGCGGCTCCGCGTCGGGCCGGCGTTTCGGTCGCGGGCACACGGACCGCAGCCCGGTCGGCGGCATGCACCCTGACCTGGGATTTGACGCGCTACCGTGCTCGCTCCGGGTGCCGTGACCCCGTCAGACCGCGCCGCGCCGCCGTTCCTCCGGCGTCGTGGGATCCTCCGGTGGCGCGGAACCGGGCCCTTCGCCTGGCACCCAGACCGTCCGGTCCACCAGGCCATGCGGGCAGCGTCTGGGCGAGGAGGTCGACCATGGCGCGGGCCTGCTCGGGCTTGGAGATGCTGGTCTTGGGGATGTGCAGGCGGAACAGGACCGGCAGGCAGACCCGGCGGGCCATGAACGGCACCGCCACCACGATACCGACGATCACGAAGCAGTTGCCGCGCCCGATGCCGTCGCGTCCCTTGGCGGAGCCCTCGTGCTGGTTCGTCGGCGACCCACTGGGCGGCACCGGCGGGGTAGGGCGCCGGCAGGCCGAGAACGATGTGCCGGAAGCCGGCGTCGATCGCCTTGCCGACTGCGTCCCGGGTCGTGCCGGGCTGGTCGTAGGAGACCGGCAGGTGGATCGAGCGGGTGATGGCGGCAGGGTCGCGCCCGTTCTCGGCGCAGTAGCGGTCCAGCAGCGCGCTGCGGCTGACGACGTCGTCGATGTCGCCGCCCGGGATGTTCCACAGGTCAGCGTGCTCGGCAGCGATGCGCAGCACAGCGGCCGAACGGCCGCCGATGAGGATCGGCGGGTGGGGCCGCTGGACAGGCTTCGGATTGCCGAACGCATCGGTGAGACGGTGGTAGGTGCCGTGGAAGTCGAAGGGTTCGGGCTCGGTCCACAACCGCCGGATAACCGTGCACGCCTCGGCGAGGCTGCCCACGGCGTGAGCGGCGTCATGGAAGGGCAGGCCGTGCGCCTCGTACTCCCGCCGAGCCAAGGGCTGGTCCGGTCGTGAGCCGGCGCCGATGCCGAAGTCGAGACGTCCACCGGAGACGGTGTCGACAGTCGTGGCGATCTTGGCCAGCATCGCGGGTGGGCGGATGCGGTTGCTGGTGACGAGCAGGCCCAGGCGCAGTCGCCGGGTCTGGGCGGCAAGGGCCGCCAGCAGGGTCCAGCCTTCGTAGGACGACCCGTCCGGGTCGCCGCCGATCGGCATGAGGTGGTCGAACAGCCACGCGTGCTCGATCTCGGCGATCTCGTCCGCCTCGCGCCAGACCCGCAGGATGTCGTGGTAGCCGATCCGCATGGGGGCGGTCATGATCCCGAAGCTGGGCCGGGGTGTTCGCGGCATGCGGCATCAGTCCTTTCGTGTCGGTCCCTGACCTCTGCTGTCAGCGCGTGATGGCGATGGCGAACCGCATCGTCTGCAGGGCCTGGTAGGTCGCGAAGAACAACGGCGCGGCGTGCTCGGTGGCTGTCGCACTGGCCATGCCCCCGAGGTCGAGGATGCTCTCCGTGGTCCAGCCCAGGTCGGCCAGCAACCCCTTGACGGCCGCCTTGGCGTCCTGGTTCTCACCGCTGACGAACACCGTTGCCTGCGAGAGCGAGGCCAGCGGGTCCACCATGATCGAGACGTTCATGGTGTTCAGGGACTTGACGACCCGGGCCCGGGGGAAGCGCGCCTGCACCCGCCGGGCGACGCTGTCGTTGGGGTAGGCCAGCGCCATGTCCGGCGTGAAGGCGGCCGACACGTCCAGCACGATCCGATCGGCGAGGACATCCTCCCCGATCCCCTCCAACGTAGAAAGGACAGCAGTCCCAGGGATGGCGATGATGACCAGCTCGGCGCCCTGGACGGCATCCGTCTGACTGACCGACCCGGTGTGGTCCTCGGGGGTACGTGAGCCGTAGGCCACCTCGTGGCCGGCGGACGCGAGCCGTGCTCCCAGAGCAGAGCCCACTTTCCCCTTGCCGATGATCGCAATGTGCACAACAGTCTCCTGACAGTGTGGATTCGACCCGGCCGAGCGAGTTGTCTCCGGCGGTCAGCGCGTCACACGCCGCCTGCCAGGCAGAATCTGCGGGATAGAGCTCGGTGCGCAGGTAGGCCTAGGTCAGCTGCTGGATTGCGGTCACCCGCTCGGGGTTCTCGTCCGTGGTCTCGGCGGCGTCATCTCCGGAGATCCCGCCGAGCATGTGCCCTGCGTCGAACAGCGTGAGCAGGGACTTGGGGCCGGGAGCGAGGTGATAAGGGTCAGCGTGCCATTCCCAGCCTTGAACCGTCAGGTGGGTGATGACCGCCGTGCACATCACCAGGGCACTACGCCAGCGTCCTCGAAGAACTTGCCGGTCGGGCCGTCGTCGGGCAGGGTCGCGAGTTTGATGGCGATCGCCGCGCCCTGTTCGGGGGTGCGCACGCCGCGGAAGCCGTTGAGGTCGGTCGCGACGAAGCCGGGGCAGCCGGCGTTGATCAGGATGTTCGTACCGCTCAGCTCCCGGGCGTACTGGAGGGTGACGGCGTTCAGGAACGTCTTCGACGGCGCGTACGCCACGGCCACCGGACCCGTCGTCTGCTCGCCAGCGGTTCCTGACTGCCGGGTAAGGGAGCCGACACTGCTGGACATGTTCACGATCCGCGGCGAGGCAGAGCGGCGCAGCAGCGGCATCATCGCGTTGGTGACGCGAATGACGCCGATCACGTTGGTCTCCACGACCGTCCGGATGGTGGCCGGATCGACCTGGGTGGGCTCCTGCGGCATACCACCAGTGATGCCGGCGTTGTTGACGAGCACGTCGAGGCGCCCGGCCTGCTCCTCGATCAGCCGTGCGGCGGCGGTCGCGCTCGCGTCGTCCGTCACGTCCAGCGGCACGCCGAACGCGTCAACGCCGGCCGCGCGCAGCTTCTCCACCGCGGACTCCCGGCGCTGATCGTCGCGGGCGCCGACGCCGACGCTCCAGCCGAGGGCACCCAGGCCCGCGGCGATCTCGTAGCCGATTCCCTTGTTCGCGCCGGTGACCAGCGCAATCGTCGGTTCACTCATAGGGTCAATGCTGACCCGGACCCTGGCGAGGGGTCCAACACCGATCAGGTGACCGACGATACCGCCCAGGTATCGATCCCGGATAGTGTGGCTGCGTGGAGACCCGGGAACTGCGATACTTCGTCGCTGTCGCTGAAGAGCTGCACTTCGGGCGCGCCGCGCAGCGGCTCGGGATCGCACAGCCGCCTTTGTCACGGGCGATCCAGCAGCTCGAACGCCGGCTCGGGGCAGCACTCCTGGACCGGACCAGCCGCACCGTCACGCTGACCGAGGCAGGCTCGGTCCTGCTGGCCGAGGGCCGGGCGGCCCTCGACGCGGTCGACGCCGCCGACCGCCGGACCCGCCGCGCCGCCCTCGCCGCGACCGGCCGTCCCGGCCTGGTCCTGGCCGCGAAAGCCGGCGCGTCCAGCGAACTGCTGGCGAAACTGCTCGACGCCTACGCCGCCGAACCCGGCGCGGTCCCCGTCGACGTCACCCTGTGCGGCCCGGCCGAGCAGGAACGACTCCTGCGCGAGGGCCGGGCCGACGTGGCGCTACTGCACCGGCCGTTCGACTCGACGGCCGGGTTCCACACCGCAGAGCTCAGCACGGAGAGCCAGGTTGTGGTCCTGCCGGCCGGGCATCCGCTCACCGTCCGGGCCCACGTGCACATGGCCGACATCACCGCGCTGCCCGGCCTGCCCCTGCCACGCTGGCCCGACCCCGACGGCGCCTACCCGCCCGGCCCCGGCCCGCAGGTCCGCGACCACGCGCAGTTGCTGCAGCTGATCGCGCTCGGCCGCGCCTGCACGCTCTCACCGGAGTCGTGCCGAGCCCAACTGCACGGGGACCTCGCCGCCGTGCCCGTGCTGGACGCGCCGACAGTCACCACCGTGATCGCCTGGCCACCGCACAGCCGGTCCAGAGCCGTCGCCGACCTCATCCGGACTGCGACACGTCTCTAGCATCACCGCCCCGGATACGGGCGGTGATGACCAACACGCCGTCAACGACCGCACTTCAGATCGAGGAGATCCCACGCGGGTCCGGTGAAGGTGGTAGGAGGCTGGGCGACCTCACCTCGGGCGGTGGCATCCCACAACCGGAAGACGCCATCCGAGCCACCGGCGGCCAGGATCCTTCCGTCCGGACTGAACGCCAGGCGGCCGGGATCTTTGGTAGGGGCGGTGAAACTGGCCAGAGGCGCGGCACTTCCGCTTCGGGTAGCGGTGTTCCACAGCCGGACGACACCCCTCCCATCAATCGGGCAAGATCAGGCCGATCGGCGGCGACTTTTTCTGCTTCTTCGGCCAACCTTCCGGATACCACTGCCGGCGCGATGGAGTCCGCTCCGCCCAAGGTCACGAGCCACCCAGCCAGCACCGTCAGCGCAATCACCGCAGCCAACGATCCCATGATTACTCGTCGTACTGATGTGGACCGTCCGGTCTCTGTCCGCACGACGGCCCTGTGGCCGGTTCCCGAGACGTCGGTCCCGCTGCTGCCGTCGCCAAGGGGCGGAAGATCGGCCGCGCGGCGAACTGCGTCAGCTGCTCGGCGGGTCGGCGGGTCGGCGGCCCACACGCCGCCCGGAGCCGGAACGCGCCGAGAGCAAGCCGTGTCATGAGCCGCCGGATCGGCGAGCCGAGCCGTTACCACGAACAGAAGGAAGATCCTCGATGACGACGATCAGGCGGCTGCGCGCGCTGCCGTATCCGGCCCGGACACTGCTGGCCACCAATGCCGTGAGCGCGCTCGGCGGCGGCCTGGTGCTGCCGTTTCTGTGTAGCTACCTCACCGAGGCCCGGCAGCTCGACACCTGGGTGCCCGCGGCGGCCCTCGCCGTGCGGGCGGTCACCACGGCGGGCAGCGCGCTGGCCGCCGCGCTGGTCGTGGCGTCCCCGCTCCCGCGTACGAGCACCTCCCGCACCGCGTGATCGGAACCCTTTCGCACGATGACGTCGGCCCGCTCCCGGGTGGGCTGGATGTTCTCGACCAGGTTGACCTCGTTGATCTCCCGATAGCGCCTCGTCGCCTCCTCGGCGATCTCGGCCGCGGAAAGGCAGGCGTACCGACGAAGATGCGCGGGAGGATTCCCGCGCGCCGTCCGCAGGAGTGTCCGCAGGCGAGCCACATACCATCGGCGCAGATCGTCGAACTCGGCGTCCACATACAGGGTGAGGTCAAAGAGGTCGTTGAGGTCCACTGCCGGGCCGCGGTCGTCCGGGCGGCGACATGACTGCAGCACGTTGAGACCTTCGACGATCAGGATGTCCTCCCGACCCACCGTCACCGACCGGCCCGGCACCACGTCGTAGTGCTCATGCGAGTACACCGGAACTCGCACCTGCCGGCCCGCCCTCGCCGCCGTGAGGAACCGCAGCATCGCCTCCTGGTCGTACGACTCCGGAAAACCCTTGCGATCCAGGATTCCGCGCCGCTCCAGGATCCGGTTCGGATAGAGAAATCCGTCGGTCGTGACGCTGCCCGTGCTCGGGGCCGCCGGTCGGCGGGACAGCAACTCGCCCAGCACACGCGCGATGGTGCTCTTTCCGACGGCGACCGGCCCGGCGATCCCGATGAGGAAGGGCATTGTCGGATCTCTCCCCGGTCCTGGTAATCCGCCGCCGAACAATCGGGGTCGGCACCCGTCCGGCAGCACTCGGGCATCCGTGACCGGGACCCGGGTCCGTGGACACGCCGCATTCGAGGCCGCGGACGGGTTGCCGCCACGCTTCGATTCCGTGCGCCGCCATCGTGAACCGGGCGTCAGACCCAAGTCAATCCATGGGATCGGTTCACTCGACCCAAGTGATACCTTGGGTCGAGTGACCCTCGAGGATCTCCGGGTGTTCGTCGCCGTCTGCGAGGCCGGCAGTCTGGCCAGCGTCGCCCGGGCCAGCTCCCGATCCCAGTCCGCCGTGAGTCAGCACGTGAAGCGGCTCGAACGGGCGACGGGCCTGACGCTTCTCGAGCGGCAGCCGCGCGGAGTGGTTGCGACGCCCGCCGGTCGGCTGCTGTACCTGGCCGCCCGGAGCGCCACCGCCTCGCTGGACGATGCGCTGCAGCATCTGGACGACCTTCGCCGAGGCGTCGGCGGTGCCGTCCGCATCACCACCGGTGGCGTCACCGTGCGGCACTTCATGGCCGAGGCCGTNGTCGCATTCCGTCAGCGCTATCCGAAGGTGACGCTGGAATTCCACGCCGCGAACTCGACCCAGCACTGTGTACAGATCCTGCAGGCGGGCCAGGTCGACCTGGCCTGGATCACGCTGGGTCAGCCGCTGCCCGGCATCGAGCAGCGGCCCGTGGTCGATCTTCCGTGGGTGCTCGTCGTGCGCCCCGACGACCCGCTCGCCGAGCGCGCCGTGATCCGGCCGGAGGATCTGGGCCACATCAGTTACATTGTTCAGCCCGAGAACTCGACATCACGACTGCGACTCGAGGAAAGCCTGGTCCGACTGGGCATCAGGCCCTCGGCGCCGGCGGGAATCGCCGACTGGGACACCGCCCTGCTCCTCGCCGAACTCGGCACCGCCCCCGCCATCCTCCCGGCGCTGCCCAGACCGACGCTGCTCCCGGACAGCCATACCAGGCTGATACCGATTCCCGATCTCACCCCACTCGCAGTGGGCTGGGCGGCCCGGAGCTGGCAGGCGCTCTCGCCCTACGCCACCGAGTTCGCCGACACCGTCGCCGCCGCCCTGACGCCGTAACCTCCGCCGCATGTCCCCGGGTTCCGAGCGCGACCTCCACGTCATCGCCGAGGGGCTCACACCTCGAGGACGACGACGACCTCCTGCTCCCTGGCGTCGATCAGGACGTCGCAGACCCGTTCGCCGATGACGTCGGAGCCGAGCATGCCCGGGCCCGGCTCGCCGGGCTGGCCGAAGCCGTGGACCATGGCGCGGATCATGACCTCGCGCACCAGCACCTCGCTGGCGCGGGCCTCCCGCTCCAGGTGCCGGTACAGCATCCGCTGCGCCGCCTGGGCCATCGACACCACGCCCATCCCGCGGGCCGGGATGTCCGCCATGCCGCCGCCCATGCCCAGGTAGACCGCGCCGGCAGACAGGGCCGGCAGGAAGGTGGTCGCCGCGCTCAGGTGCAGCCGCAGGTAGGGGCCGAGGTGGTCGTCGGCCTGCGCCCAGGTCGTCGCCAGGACCGGCGTGGGCGTCCACGGGATGTTCACGGCGACGACGACGGCGTCGGCCGAGGCCAGGTCGAGGCGCCCCGCCAGCTCGGCCGCCCGCTCGGCGTCGGCGACGCTGCCCACGACGGTCTTGACGCCCGCGAACTCGTCGGGCAGCGCGTCGAAGCCGACGGTGTCGCGGTCGACGGCCGTCACCTCCCAGTCCCGCTTGCGAGCTGCGGCGACGATGCCACGCCCGACGTTTCCGGTCGCGCCGACGACGATGAGGGAGAAGGCCATGGAGGAAACCTAGCGAAGGACGCCGTCAGGTGCCGGAGGCGGCGAATCAGCCGATCGACACCCGAGCGGGCGAGGGACCGACGGGGTTGGCGCNCAGGGCCCGGACCTCCGAGCGGCGCAGTTCGACCCGCCCGGCGCGCTCGCGGACCTCGTACACCGGCTGCGGACGGGTCGCCGGACCCTGGACGACGTCGCCGGAGGTCAGTGCGAACCGGCTGCCGTGCCAGGGGCACTGCACGCAGTCGCCGTCGCGTGTGCCGTCGCTCAGGGGGGCGCCCCGGTGGGTGCAACGATCGTTGATCGCGATAATCCGGCCGTCGACCCTGGTCAGCAGCACGGGCACGCCGTCGACCTCGGCCTGCCGAAGCGCCGTGGTGACCTCGCCGGCCGCCAGCACGTCCGTCCAGTCGGCCGGGCCCCGCTGGAACGCGGTGGTGTCCACCCCCACCCCGAGCGCGTAGGCGAGGTGGCCGCCCAGCCACCCGCCGACGCCGAGGGCGGTCGCCCCGGCGAGGCTCGCGACCAGTCCGTTCGCGGCCGTCCCGTTCGCAGCCACCCCGCTGCCAGCCACCCCGCTGCCAGCCACCCCGCTGCCAGCCACCCCGCTGCTGCCACGATGCCGCTGCCACCAGGACGCCGTGTAGCACCCGATGCCGACGATGTTGCAGGCCGCGTGCACGAGCCCGACGCGGCGTTCGGCGCCGTCGGTGTCGAGCCAGTCCGACCACCCGGCCACCGCGGCGGGACCGGCCGACAGCAGCCCGAGCCCGATGAGCCGCCGCGCGGCCGGGCGCAGGCCGGGCCCGCCGGTGACGTCGAGCAGGGTCGCGCTCAGCAGCGTCCCCGCCGGCACGATCACGGCCGCGGGATGCAGCGGATGTCCGAGCGCCCGGCCGCTGAGCAGATCGCGTAGCCGTTGCGACCGCAGCGCCTTCGACCAGAACGCGTGGGCGCGCCCGGCGACCGGATCGAGCGCCTGCTCCCGTTCGAGCCGATCGAGTACCCGTTCGGACCCGCGCATGCCTACCTCTTCTCGGGAGATCCCGTCATACTCAACGGCGCCGCCCCGCTGCGCGGCGCGACCGGCGAACTACCCCCGTCCGCGTCCCGCACACGCCCCAGGCCCCGCCATTCCCGGGGCGGCGGCGATGGATGGGACATTGGTGCCGGCGCTGGAGGGTCCACCGTCGATCGTGGTTTGACTCTCCCCCGGGCGAGGACCGACGCTGCGCTCATGCGCCACGAGCGACGAGGACGACAATCATGACCGTGACCGTCATCGACACCGGACCGCACCAGATCAGCCGGTCGGTCCTGGTGAACGCGCCAGTGAGCGAACTGTTTGCCATCGTGGCCGACCCGCGCCGGCACCGCGAGCTCGACGGCTCCGGCACAGTACGCGCCACCGTTTCCGGCCCGCCGCGGCTGACTGAAGGCGCGACCTTCTCGGTGAACATGAAGGCCTACGGTCTGCCCTACCGGATCACCAGCAGGGTCACGGCGTTCGAGGAGGACCGCCTCATCGAGTGGCGGCACCCGGTCGGCCACCGGTGGCGCTGGCAGTTCAGTCCGGAATCGACCGGATGCACCCGCGTCAGCGAGACCTTCGACTACAGCAGAATGGGCCGGATCAAGGCCACGATCCGCTACTACGACCTCATCCGCGCGACGAAGGCCAACGCGGCCGGCATCGAGGCGACCCTGGCCCAGCTCCAGGCCCGTTACGCGCCGAGCGAAGCGTCGACCACGAACGGTGCGGGTGCGGCTCCACCCGTCTGACCGGCCGCGCGGAAACCAGCCATGTCCTCAGTCCGCGGAAAGTAGTTGCTCGCGGGCGAGGACATGGCCGGGAGGGCGACGCCGACGGTGCCGCGTCAGTCGCGCTCCTGCACTTCCTGCACCCCCTTGTCCACCTGCTCGGAGTACTTCCCGTCGGTGCGCTTGTCGGCTTCCTCGCCGGCCTTGCCCACGGCCTGATCGACCTGCTTGTCGTGCTTGTCCTCGAGGTCACCGAGCTTGTCCGTGAGACCGCTCATCGGTCGCTCCCTTCGTTGGCCACCTGGCCACGCTGCCCGAACCGCGGCGGGCAAAACACGCTGCAGCCGACGTCCGGATCCGAACCGGGACCGGACCCTGGCTGCGCGTTTCAGGTGCATCGGCCCCATCCAGGGCGGCCGAGGTCACGCGAGGGATGGATCTCGTCCGCTCCTCGCTCCGGCCCACCGGACGACGGGGACCTCCCGAACGACGGAGACCCCCCGAACGACGGAGGTTCCCCGAACGATGGGGACCTTCGCTCTGCCGGAAGCAGCCAGGATTACAGCCGGAACGTACATGTTGGTGTACTACCGGTTACGGGGGGCAGGGCGGGGGCAGGCACCAATCGCGTGGACTGCTGGGGGTGAGGGGCGATGGCACGGGCGGAGTCGGCGTCCGGACCCTCCTCGGACGGGATCGAACCGGACACGACGGTCATGGAGCTGCTCGGGATACTGCGCCGTCACCTCGGGATGGACCTCGCCTACCTGGCCCGGGCGGACGGGGATGATCTCATCATCCAGGTGCTCAACGGAGCCGGCGCGCGGTTCGGGCTGGCAGCGGGAACCCGGGTCCGCCCCGATCCCCGGTTCTACCGGAGCCTGCTGGCCGGCACGCTCCCGAAGGTGATCCCGGACACCCGGCGCGATCACTTCCTGGTCGATACGCCGATCGTGCAGGGGATGGGCATCGGGTGCTACGCGGCGACGGTGGTGACCGACAGGAAGGGTGAGGTGTTCGGGGTGCTCGGCTGCATCAGCCGTGACCCGCGGCCGCATCTGCGGGAGCGGGACAGCCGCTTCCTGGGCCTGGCCGCCGAGTACCTCAGCGACGCCGTCATCGACCTGCACCGAATCTGGGAGGCCCGCTGCCGGGTCTGGTGCAGCATCAGCGAGATGATCGACGCCGGCGGCCCGGAGATCGTCTACCAGCCCATCGTGGACCTGGCGACGGGTCGGATCGCCGCGGTGGAGGCGCTGTCCCGGTTCCCCCACGAGCCCCGGTACCCCCACGAGTCCCACGAGTCCCACGAGCCCCGCGAGCCGCCCCGAGGCCCGCGGGGCTGGTACTTCGACGCCATGACCATCGGCCTCAGCGCCGAACTGGAGCTGGCCGCGATCCGCCGGGCGCTGCGAGCGCTGCCCCAGCTACCCGCCGCCGTCTGCCTCACGGTCAACGCCTCGCCGGCCACCATCACCTCCGGACTGCTTGACGTCCTGCGTGACGAGGAGACCTGTCGACGTCTGGTCGTGGAGATCACCGAACACGAGTACTTCTGCAATGACACCGAGGTCCTGCGCGGCGTGCGGGAGCTGCGCGCCCGCGGCGTGCGGATCGCCGCCGATGACACCGGAACCGGCTACGCGGGGCTGGAGCAGCTCATCGAGCTGCACCCGGACATCGTGAAGCTCGATTATCTGGTCACCCACGGGATGGACACCGACCCGGCCCGCCGGACGACCGCCGCGGCCCTCGTCATGATCAGCAGGGAGTTCGGCGGCTGCGTCATCGCGGAGGGCGTCGAAACTCCCGCCGAACTGCAGACCGCTCTCGACGTGCACATTCCCTACGGCCAGGGATTTCTCCTCGGCGCCCCGGCCCCCACCCCCTCCCTCGCCTGCGCGGGACGCGCAGACACCGGTCGGAGGTGGCGGCCGGGAGGGCTCAGGCCAGGCGGGAGCGGGGGGCGCGCAGGCCCTCCAGCCGGGCGACGCGCCACGACCAGGCGACGGTGATCGCCACGGCGGTCGCGGTCACGGCCGTGCCGGTAACCCCTCGGATCGCCACGAACACGGCGGTGGACTGCGACACCAGCAGCCAGAAGGTGAAGGCGGCGTTGCCGAGATTCACGGCGGCCCAGAAGAGGGTCAGGCCGAGGAAGAGCCGGCGCACGCCGATCCGCTCGGTGACGCCCGCGGGCAGCGGGCAGAAATCGCCGGCCAACCGGTGGACCAGTGGCCGGGGCGTCAACGCCGACAACAGGAAGATCATGCCGATCACCCCCGCGACGATCACCGGCTGCAGGAAGTAGATGAACGCATTGCCGTTGATGATCACAATCACCGTGCGGACGGTGAGCCCGACCGAGGAGAGGATCAGCAGGGCGGGGATGCGTTGCCGCCGCACGACGCGCCGGCCGAGGGCGATATAGCCCCAGGCCACGGCGGTCAGCGCGGCGAGGGTGAGACCACCGAGATGCAGAAAGATCAGGAAAAGCGCCGCGGGAATGACCGTCGCCTCGACCAGGTGCGGCACCGCGTGTTTCGCGATACTTCTGGGCCGGGGCAACTGGATGGCGGCCGTGTCGCTCACGGGCGCGTCCACGGGTGGAGGTGCCCGTGAGGTCGGAAGCGCCAGTTCGGCGGTCGGGTGAACGTCGGAAGAGACATGAGCTCCTAAGGGGCCATCCCCGGGTCGGCGATCACGCTGGAGGTGAAAACGGTACGCGACGATCGGTCGCGCGCGGCAGGGCCCCACCCCCGATGTGCCGATGTGGTGCTATACGTGTCCGGGGCGACCGTCTGCGCAATCCGCGCCCGTCGACGGGAGCGCGTCCNCTGTCTCACCCCTTTTCGGTAGGGTCCTGTCGTCGGTGGGACACTTCAGCTCATACCAGGCAGATTTCCCTGCTGCCGCAGGTACGGCATGCCCGCACCCTTCCCTTGACGAGCGAGGATCCGCGGCCCGCGCGGCGCCTCCGCTCCTGTCCCTGTTTCGGAGCGATCAACATGCGTCGTGGCTTAACGCTAGGTATCGCCGCGATCGTCCTGGTGCTGACCGCCGGGGCCAGCGCCTGCTCGTCGGGGAGGACGCCGGCCATCACCGCCGCCTCCTGCCCCACCCCGGGGGTGACCCCGCAGGAGATCCGGCTCGGCCTGCTGTACTCCGACACCGGGGCGAGCTCCGCCACCCTGGCCGTCGCGCGGGCCGGCGTCGACGCCCGTCTCGGCCAGGCCAACGCCGGCGGCGGCATCAACGGGCGCAAGATCGTCTACGACTGGCAGGACGACCCGGGTACCCCCCAGGCGAACATGCTGGGTGCCCGCAACCTGATCGAGGGCAGGCACGACTTCGGCCTCCTGGAGTACTCCCTGGCCGCGGGCGCAAGCGCCCAGTACCTCGCCGACCGGGATGTTCCGGTGAGCAGCCTGGCCGTCGGCGACGCCTGGCCGAAGTACCGCACCATGTTCTCCTTCGCCTACACCACCGGTGGCTCCGTCGACACCTACGGCCAGTTCGTGAAGTCCCGCGGCGGGACCAGGGCGGCGCTGCTGCGCACCGCGCTGTCCAGCGAGGTCGGGAACGCCGGCGCCAAGCTGGTGGAGAGCCTGCAGTCCGTCGGCATCCCCACCGTGGCCCAGGTCCCCTACACGCCGGGCGCGGACAGCCCGACCGCGGCCGCCCAGAAGATCATCGACTCCGGCGCCGACACCCTGCTCGCCGTCGNCGACGCCGGTGTCGCCCTTCCCCCGGTGCTCACCGCCCTGCGCGCCGCCGGCAAGAACATGAAGGTGATCCTTTCGGTCAGCGGCTACGACAACCAGCTACTACGCCAGGCCGGTCCCGCGATGGCCGGGGTTGTCGTCCCGGTGTTCTACCGGCCGTTCGAGGCCGGTGGCCTCGCGATAGCCCGCTACACCGCCGCGATGACCGACTACGCGCCGCAGGTCCAGAACCCCACCCAGGAAATCGCCATGATCGCCTACATCAACACCGACCTGTTCCTCAAGGGGCTGCAGATGGCCGGCCCCTGCCCGACCCGGAAAGGCTTCACCGAGGCCCTGCGCTCGGTGACCAGTTACGACGCCGGCGGATTGCTCGAGCCGCCTATCGACGTCAGGAACGGCCTCGGCAAACCGACCACCTGCTGGTCCTTCGTCCAGGCCAACGACACCGGAACCGCGTTCACCATCGTCGACCAGAACCGGTGCGGCCGGGCCCTGCCCGCCGCCTAGTGGCTGCAGTACCTCGTAGCCGTAAGTACCTCGTAGCCGTAAGTACCTTGTGGTTGTGGTGCCTCGCGGTTGCGGCGTCAGGTCCCGAGATAGCCGCGTAGCAGCGCGTTCTGGTCGAGGTCGCCGGTCGGGCCGTCGAAGGTCACCTGGCCACGGTCGAGCAGCACGACCCGGTCGGCGATGTCGAGCGCGCGCTGCACGTACTGCTCGACGAGCAGCAGCGCGACGCCCGACACGGCCAGGGCCTTGAGCGAGTGGAAGATCTGGTCGACGACGGCGGGCGCCAGGCCCATCGACACCTCGTCGAGCAGCACGATCCGGGGCCGGGCGAGATGGGCTCGGGCCAGGGCCAGCATCTGCTGCTGGCCGCCGGAAAGGGTGCCGGCGGTCTGGCCCAGCCGTTCCCGCAGCACCGGGAACGCCGCCAGGGCGACCTCGACGGAGGAGTCCGTCGCCCACGGCGGCACCTGCATCCGCAGGTTGTCCCGCACGGTCAGGCTACGGAAGATGCCCCGCCCCTCGGGGATGTGGCACAGCCCGTCGCGGGCCCGCCGGTGCGCGGGCGCGCCGGTGCGGTCCCGGCCGCCGACGAGGACGCGTCCGCGCGCGGCGGGCAGCAGGCCGGTCGCCGTGCGCAGCAGCGTCGTCTTGCCCGCGCCGTTGGCTCCGAGCAGGGCCACGACGGAGCCGGGGCGCACGGTCAGGTCGACCCCGCGCAGCACGGTCGTCCGGCCGTAGCCGGCTTCCACGCCACGCAGTTCGAGGACGGTGTCGGCCATCATTCGCCGCCCGTGGTCAGGCTGGCCGAGTGCGGGCGGGCGGCGTCTGCGGCGGACGCCAGCGGGTCGGAGGCCAGCGGGTCGGAGGCCAGCGGGTCGGTCTCCCCGAGGTAGGCGACGCGCACCACGGGCGACGCCATGACCTCCGCCGGGGTCCCGTCGAACACCGGGCGCCCGAAGTCCAGGACGTACACGTGGTCGCAGATCGCGGTGACCAGGCTCATGTCGTGCTCCACGAGAAGGATGCCGACTCCGTGCTCGTCGACCACGCGTCGCAGGATCTGCCCGAAGTGCCGGGTTTCCGCGCGGTCGAGGCCGGAGGAGGGTTCGTCGAGAAGGAGGAGCCGGGGCTGACCGGCCAGGCAGCGCGCGAGCTCGACCAGCCGGCGTTGCCCGGTCGACAGGGAACCGGCCACCTGCCCGGTCAGGTCACCCAGGCCGCAGGTGCGCACCGCGGAGTCCGCCGCGGCGTGGATGTCGCGCGCGGTCTGCGGGGCGCTGGCGAGATGGCGCAGCGCGTTGGGTCCGGCCCGCCGACCCTCGGCCCCGAGGACAACGTTGTCCCACACCGTGAGGTTGTCGAACAGCTCCATCTGCTGGAAGGTGCGACCCAGGCCCAGCCGGGCGCGGGTCGAGGCCGAGCGCCGGATGACCGACCGGCCGTCGAGGAGGACCTGGCCACGCTGGGGCCGCAGCAGCCCCGAGCACACGTTGAACGTCGTCGTCTTGCCGGCGCCGTTCGGGCCGATGAGTCCGGTGACGCGCCCCGTGGCGGCCCGCAGCGTCACGCCGTCGACGGCCACCAGGCCGCCGAAGGCCACCCGCACGTCGCGGATCTCCAGTTCGGCCGGCGGCACCGGGGCGATCGGGCGGGACGGTTCCGGCCTGGACGCCGCGGCGGCGTCCCGCGCGCGGGCACCGCCGAGCACGCCGAGCACGCCGAGCACGCCGCGACCGCCGAGCACGCCGCGACCGCCGCGACCGCCGCGACCGCCGAGCCGGTCGAGCGCGCGGCGCACGGCCGGGTGCGGCTCGCGGGCCCGGGCCGCGGTGACCGCGTACAGGATCGCGAAGACGCCGAACGCCACCTGCAGCCAGTTGGAGGTGTCGGCGTTGTCGACGTAGGACGGCACGAGGGTGAGCCCGGCGGCGCCGGCGATCGCGTACCAGGGCGCGCCCCCGACGCTGATAACGACCAGCACGAAGTAGACCAGCGAGGTGATGGGGAGGTAGGAGTCGCCGTTGACCTGCCCGACCGCCGCGGCGTCGAGGACCCCGGCGACGGCGGCCAGGAAGGCCGACAGGCAGAACACCAGCACCCGGGTCGTGTTCACGGCGGTCCCGCTCGTCGCGAGGCCGATCGGGCTGTCGGCCAGGGCGCGCAGCAGCCGGCCCAGCCGGCTGCGGTTCAGGGCCACCATGGCGAGGGCCGCCGCGGCGGCGAGGATCAACACGAGGTAGTAGTAGCCGCGGTCGGAGCCGTCGAGGCCGACGGCGGACCAGCGCGGGGTGGGCACGGTGACGCCGATTCCCAGGCTGCCGAACATGTAGCCCTGGGAGTAGAACATGTACTGGACGAGGATCCCGAACCCGAACGTCGACAGCGCCAGGTAGAGCCCGGACAGGCGGATCGCCGGAATCGCCAGCAGGGCGCCGATCGGCACCGCGACGAGGCCCGCGACCATCAGCGCGGCCGCCCATGGCCAGCCCTTCTCCACGTGCAGCTGCGAGAACGTGCAGACCCCGATGGCCATGAACGTGACGTGGCACAGCGACACCTGTCCGGACGTCCNCACGAGCAGGCCGAGGGAGAGGAACAGGATCGCGTAGGCGAGGAACTCGCTGAACGCCACCAGGTGGATGCCGGCGAAGCTCGGCACGAAGCAGAGCAGCGCCAGGACGGCGACGCCGCCCGCGGACTGCAGGCGCCACGGCGTCGTCCAGGCGACGCCCGAACGCGGCACCGCGCGCAGCCGTTCGGTGAGGCGCCGGCGAGGGGCGGTGAGCAGGACGGCGAACAGGACGAGGAACGGCAGGGCGTTGGACAGCCCGGCCAGCAGGCCGCTGTCGAAGTACTTCGTGGCCAGCGAGGCGACGATCCCGATGGCGAGCCCGCCGGCGTACGTCGCGGGCAGGCTGGTGAACCAGCCCAGCGCCGCGGCGCCGAAGGCCGCGACGACGAGGAAGGTCAGCGCGGTCGCGTCGAGGTTGACGTACTGGGCGATGAGCACACCCGACGTCGCCGCGAACCCGATGCCGATCATCCAGGCCCACCGGCGCACGGCCACCGGGTTCGTCCCGGTGGTGTCGAGCAGCGCCGGGTCGTCGACCACGGCGCGCATCGCCACGCCGGTGCGGGCCAGCGAGAAGTAGGCGTAGAGCGCCGCGGTGGCGAGGATCCCCACCGCGAAGACGATGATGCGGTCGGCGGTCACGGTCGTGCTGCCGACGTGGAACCCGGCGTCGGGCAGGAACACCGGCACCTTCCGCGGCCGGGTGTCCCCGTAGATCAACACGGCGCCGGCCTGCACGACGAGCAGGACGCCGACCGTGCCGGCCACCCGGGTCGACAGCGCGGTCGCGGCCATCCGCCGGGCGCCCTGCTCGAACGCCACGCCCAGAACCGGGCCGGCGCCGAGGATGCAGATCGCCGCCGCGGGTATCCACGGCAGTCCCGCCTGGACGTGCAGGCTGTAGAACAGGTACGCGGAGACGGTGGCCACGGCTCCGTGGGCGAAGTTGAAGATGCCGGACGTCTTGTAGGTGAGCACGAGCCCGACACCGGCCAGCCCGTACACCGATCCCGTGGTCAGCCCGGCGATGAGGAACGGCAGCACGTGGGTCCCCTCCTGCTGATGTGGTCGTGACGATCCGCCGGAGATCCCGGGACGCGCCGTCTACGCGCTGCAGCCGCGTCGCAGCCGCGTCGCGCGGTCGGCGCGGCGCGTCCCGGGAGGTCGGCGCGGTCTCAGCCGGCCGCCGCCGGATTGCCGGCCGCCGCCGGGTTTGCGTTCGCCGCCGAGTCACCGGTCGCCGCCGGGCGGCGGTCGGTGCGGCTGCGCGGCTGGAACCGGTGACGCATCACGGTTCCGGTGCGGTCGCGCAGTCCGACCTTCTCGTCGAGGTCCGGCCGCACCTCACGCATCACGAGGAAGTCCGGCGACAGCCAGGCGCGGTGGACGTACGGCGCGAAGCTGAGCAGGCCCCGGGCGCCCCCGGTCGCGGCGGGCAGCATCTTGACGCGCTCCAGGCCGGCCTTCACGCCGGCCGGCGACAGCGGGCGGGCCTTGGAGATGCCGTGCGCGATCATCTGGGCGATGTCGTAGTTGATGATCGCGAACCAGTTCTCGGGCCGGTAGTCGTAGCGGCGCTCGAACCGGTCGAGGAAGTCCTGGGCCACCGTGTTCGTCTCGTCGTACTGGTCGCAGCCCACCCAGCCCTTGAGCGAGGCCATGCCCTGGGGCAGGACCGGGGCCGACATGAACGCCGTGCACATCACGCGGAACGGGTCCCACTGCGCCGCGGCGAGAGCGCGGTTGATGTGGACGGAGGCCACCCCGACGCCGAGGTAGGCCAGCGCGTCCGCGCCGGCCGACCGCAGCCGCTCGACCGCCGGGCCCATCTCCGTCTCCAGCGGGTCGACCCCGTGCTCCAGCAGCACCTCGACGCCGTCGAACTCGCAAGCGTCGCGGAAGAAGCCGCGGTACTCGTCGCCGATCGCCGTCTTGTCGTAGACGACGGCGACGGTCTTGATCCCCTTGACGGCCAGGTAGTTCGACATCACGTAGGGGTCTTCGGCCAGCGACCCGTTGTTGATGTTGAAGCACCACTCGCCGTACCAGAGGTCCGTGCCACACATGGCCACGGATGGGACGTGGCCCTCCCGGTCGTTCCACTCCCGGAACGGGATGGCGTTGTCGGAGATCCACGGGCCGTCGATGGCCACCACGCCCGCGTCGACGAGCTCGCGGCCCGCCTGGATCACGGTGTGCGCGTCGCCGGTGGGCAGGCCGTGGACGAGCTTGTAGATCACTTCGATCGGCCGGTCGATGAGGCCGTCCTGCAGCGCCTCGTCGAAGGTGAGGTCGAGCACGTCGTGCAGGAGCTGCTCGGCCTCCGGGGCGAGCGGCCAGTCGCAGAGCATGCCGATCTTCGTGGTTCCGGACACGGAGGTCCTCCTCATGAGAACTGCGGGGATAGGGGCGCAGTGACCCGGGGATGGGGCCCGGGGATGGGGCCCGGGGATCGGGGCGCAGGAGCGCGGGGATGCGGGGCGCAGAGATGGAGGCGCGCCGGACGGGGCACGGCACCGCGGCAGGCCGTGGTGCGGGTGCGGGGCGCCGGACGGATCAGGCGTTCTTGCCGCAGACCCGGCCCGCGCCGAAGGGGGTGGTCAGCTTCCCGGACTTCACCTGGGCGTACCAGGTGCAGGCCTCCTGGACGGCGGGCTTGCCCTTCGCGTAGGTCACGGGCGCGAGGACGCCGTCAAGGTCGAACCTGGGGCCGAGCTTGTACAGACCGTCGTAGATCGTCTGCGAGGTGATGGCGCCGCTGGCGCCGGCGAGGGTCTTCTCCAGGACCTTCCCGGCGTACCAGCCGGAGGTCGTGCTGGTGTTGAGCAGCACGCCCGGCTGGTACTTCGTCATCGCGGCCAGGAACTCGGCGGCGCCGGGTCCGTCCCCGAACCACAGCGGCTCGGGTGCGGCGAAGACGAGGCCCTCCCACACCGGGGCGGACAGTTCGCTGTCACGCCAGTTCTGCGGGTTGTCGATCCAGATCGGTCGGTAGTCCTGCTGGGCGCACTGCTCGACGAGGCGCTTGGCGGTGGCCAGGTCGCTGGCGGCGAAGACGGCCTCGGCGCCCGAGTCCTTGAGCTTCTGGCACTGGGCGGCGTAGCTGGTCGCCGACGCCGAGATGGCCTGGCCCGGCACCGACCGGATGCCGAGCCGGCGGGCGTGGGTGTCGAGCAGCGACGCGGCCTGGGCGCACGCGGGCACCTCGGCACAGTAGGCGACGCTCACCACCGTCTTGTGGAACAGGACCGCGGCGTTGGCGTACCCGCCGTACCCGGTGTCGTTGGTGCCGGTGACCGGGAAGAAGTTCGGGTCCTTGGTGTACGCCACCCCGGTGGCCGTCCCGCCGAGGACCGGGACGTCGTGCTGGGAGGCGTAGCTGGCCCACGCCGCGTCCACGCCCGACTCGTGATTGCCGACGAGCGCCACGACGTGGTCCTTCTCGACGAGCTCCTTGACGTTCTGCAGGGCCTTGGCGGGCTTCCCGCCGTCGTCCTTGACGATGATCTCGACAGGATGGCCGGCTATGCCGCCGGCGGCGTTGATCCCGTCCGCCCACGCCTGCAGACCCTTGGAGCCGGCGATGGCGATGTCCGACGCGAACCCGCTGTAGACGCCGACATTACCGATCTTGATGGGCGACCCGCCGGGACCGCCGCTGCTCGACGGCGCCGTCCCGCCGCCGCCACCGCCACCGCTGCCACAGGCGGCGGTGGCGAGGAGTAACGCTCCCACTGCTGCGGCCACGCTCGCCCGGGTCCGGGCCGAGCGAGGTCGCAGCGCTCTGACTGCTCGCATGAGGTGTCCTCCTGGGTTTCGGGCTGGCTGCGGGCTGGTCTTGGGGCTGGCTTGGGGGTGGCCGACGAAGGGTGCCGCCGGGGCGGGCGCCGGACACCCGGCTGCCGGACGAAGGGCACCTCTCCACCCGCCGCAATGGTGTACCACACATCACACATAATGTGGAAGTGTGTATTTGCGCAGGTGGGAGCGGTCTTGTGGGTCGTCCACGGGCGCGGTGGAGTCAGCCGGAGCCGTCGGCGGGTCGCCTGAGAGGCGCAGCGCCCCTCAGGGCGCCGCGCCTCTCAGGACGTGACGGACCTCAGGACGCGTCGAACAACCCGCGGCGCTCGAGCTCGGCCACGAGCGCGGCCCCGTGCTGCTGCAGCATCCGTTCGGCCGCCGACGCCGCGGCCTCGCCGTCGCCCTGGTCGACCGCCTCGGCGATGAGGCGCATCCACGGGGCCACGGCGTCGGCCATCCCGGGCACGGCGGTGTAGTAGGCGTCGGCCGGCAGGAGGTCGGGCACCGCGTCGACGAGATGCCGCCAGGCCGGTGAGGCGCACATCCGGCCCAGGACGTCGACGAACTCGACCATCAGCGGCCTGATCGCCTCCAGGTCCTTCTCCCCGCCGAGCCGGCCGGCGATCGCGACGAGTTCGTGCTTGTTGCGCGCGCTGGTGCCGGCCACCGCCCGCTTCAGGGCCCACCCGTAAAGCAGCGAGAACAGCTCGTAGTTGTCACGGATGCGATCGCGGTCGACGTGGCAGACGAAGGCGCCGCGGTGCGGGCGGATCTCCAGGATGCCCTCGGACTCCAGGGCGATGACGGCCTCGCGCACCGGGGTGTTGCTCACCCCGAGCACCCGGGCCACCTCGTCCTGGGGGATGCGCTCCCCCACCCGGATCTTGCCTTCGAAGATCTGCTCCTTGATGTAGTCACCCACGCTCATGCGGACGCGCTCGCGGGCGATCGGCCGGGTGGGTAGGCGGGAGGCCGACTCGTGAGCTGGAGCTTTCGACGCCAAGCCTGCGGCTCCTCAGCAGGACGGAGGGAGGGCACAACCCGGCCTCGCCGGAATCACACATGATACAGAAAACGCACGGCCGCACGCCGCATCCGGCTGACGCGCCCAGCCAGCAGCGCACTCGCGGCGCAGGCGGCACCGGTACAGCCGGGCATCCAGGTGAACGCCGAGGTGAAGCCTCTCGCCTGGAGAACGACCGCGGTCGGCGCCGTGCCGTCCGCGGCACCGACCCGCTGGACCACCGTGCTGGCGCTGGTGGCCCCCGCAATCGCCGACGGTCGCAGCGTCGCGTGAAGGGCGACGCTGACCGGCAGGCTGGCCACCCCGAGACCGAGCCCGCGCACGAACAGGGCCAGGCCAAGCACCCACAGATCGCTGTGCGCGGTGGCGAAGAGGAAGGGCACGGTGGCAACAGTGGCGACGGTGGCGACGGTGGCGACGGCCAGACCGGCGGCAGCGACAGGGCGTGGCGCCACCCGATCCGGGTACCGACCCACCACCAGGAACGCCGGCCCCAGCCCGACGCTCTGGGGCGCGAGCGCNAAGCCCGCATCCGGCGCGGACAACCCTCGAAGCTGCTGAAAGTGGAGCGGGAGCAGGAGCATCGGGCCCCAGGTCGTGACTCCGAGGACAGACATCATCATGGTGGCGCCCCGGAACGACCGGTCCCCGAACAGTCCCGGAACGCGTAGACCAGCGCGACCACCGAGGTCGGGAGCAGAAATCGGGAGCAGAAAAAGGTCGACGGCGTCGAGCGGCTGATCGCTGCGTTGCTCGTCGGCTGGAAACCAGCGCCAGGTCAGGATCAGCACGATCAGCACGATCGGGATGTTGACCAGGAAGGCCCCGCGCCACCCCCAGGTGTCGATGAGCAGTCCGCCGAGCACCGGCCCGGACACGGGGGCGAGCTGCCCGGCCCCGCACCCATCGGCGACCTGTTCGACGAACGGTGGGTTCATCGGTCCGTCAGGAACGCCTCAGAAAAACACCACCAGCGGCATCAGAATCATCAGGAGAACCAGGGTGACAGCGGCGGTTTCCCTGCGGCGAGAGAACAAACTGCCGGAGTTTCCGCGTGCCAGGCGTGCGGCGCCGACAGGGAAGGGCACAACGCGGCCGCGCCGAATCACCGGTCCGCGGATACCTGAGCCGCCCCACCGTCGACAATCACGTCGAGACGATCCTGGCGTTGCCGCACGACCTCGGTGACATCGCCGGGCGGGCCCTCGCGCTCGGCTGCACGTGGCGGCCTACCGCCGACATCGCCGCCGACATCGCCGCCGCTTGCCATCGACGGGTCACCGAGCCTCCACAGGGCGACGGCCAGCAGAACACCGCCGACCAGGGCGAATATTGCCAGCCCGGACAGACCGAGATCGGCCGGCCCGGGAGCCTCGGCGGCCCACGCGGTCCGCAGCCGGTCCACCGGCGTCAGGGGCGCGAGCGCGCGGTTCCGCCACGCCAGCTCACGGGTGATCATCAGCACGGTGAGCAGGGCGAGCGCCGCGACGAGCACGACCGTCGGCAGCCCCCGCCGGCCCAGCGGAAGCGCCCGGCAGGAGACCTCGACGACGAACGCGAGCACCGGCAGCATCGGTAGCAGGTAACGAGTGAACGCCGCGCCGCCGGCGGCCGCGTATCCCACCAGCGTGGCGACGACGACCAGGCAGTGCGCGGCGAGCAGGATCCAGACGACGCTCCCGGCCAGCCGAGCCCCCGGCTGGCGCGGCTCCGGCTCCGGCTTTGGCCCCGACCCCGGCCCCGACTCCGGGGAGCCCGGGTTCCGGGCGGCCGAGATCCGCGCCGTCAGGACCCGTACCACCGCGGCGAGCACACCCGCACCGGTGACGATCGCGAACCCGACGGCCATCTTCTCGGCGTGGCCGGTCAGCAGGGAGACACGGCCAAAGAAACCGCGATAGACGTTCCACCAGAAATCGGGATCGCGCACCACCTGCCACGCCGACGGCCGCGGCCCCCGGATCGGGAGCATGGCGGCGATCCGACCGAAGGCGGTGGGGTCACCGTACCGGTGCACGTTGCGCAGGTAGAACCAGCCGGTCGCGGCGAACGTCAACGCGGCGAGCCCACCGGCCACGGCCAGGCCGCGCCCGGCTCGCCGAGCCGGGCGGCCGGCGGTCCGCGCCGCGACGGCGACCCCGACGGCCGGAACGACGACCACCACCGCCACCGCCCCGCTCGCCCGGCTGGCCGCGGCGGCCGGGCCGAGCACCGCGAGCGCCAGCAGCGTGCGCGGCCCCGGCCCCCGGCGCGCGATCGCGACGGTGACGGCGAGCAGACCGGTGATGGTCGCCACCGCCATCGTGTCGTTGTAGACCTGCCCGGACGGGAACACGAACAGGCCGACGACCCCGGTGATCGCCGCCGTACCGACCGCGACGGCCGGCTGTCTCGGCAGCACGCCCCGGACCAGGGCCGCCGTCGCGATCAGGGCGGTCACCCCGAGCGCCACGTTGATTCCTCGGGCGGCGCGGAAGCCGCCCAGCGGATGATGCAACGCGATGCCCGACCGAAGCGGGACGGCCTCGACCGCGTAGAACAACGGCGGATGGTTCGCGGTGTAGACAAGGTCGAAGTTCGTCAGCGGCCGGCGCAACCGCCGCCCGCACAGGTGGTCGGCGCGCGTGTCCACCGCGACTCGGGCCTGCTGGGGCGATGCGCGGCAGCCGGCCGGCAGCCCCGGCATGCCCGGGAGGCGAGAGCGCACGGGTGAGTCCAGCACGGGCAACGACCCGTCGGCCACCGCAAGCGCGTACGCGGTGTGCTGCGCCTCGTCGGCGCTGGTAAAGGGCGGCACGGCCACGGCGACCAGTAGTCCAAGCGCCGAAAAGATCATCCCGGCCGCAACCACTCCGACCACCAGCCACCGATGTCCGGATCGACGACCCCGCCCGGAACCGACCCGGTCTGCGACCTTCAACCACCACACCCCAACGCCGGCCGGCCGAGGAAACATCGGCCACGCTCGGCCTGCCGGCTACCGTAGCGCCTGCCGCGCAACGGCCATCTGGCGGATCCGACTTGCGGCGCGTCCCTGCGGCGCGTCCCTGCAGTGCGTCGACACGGCACCGGCAGGGGCCGCCGACAGGTGAACAGCGTTGACATGTCCGCGGATGGTCTGCGACGCTGCAGCTCCCACAGCCGGCGAGGCGCGAGGGCGACGAAGACGGAGCTGTCTCATGGGCGCTATCGATCTGTCCGGGTACAAGGTCACCGACGCCTTCTTCGGGGCGCCGTTCATCGAGGTGGACGAGGAGCGTGAGCGCCCGTCGCCGCACCGTTTCGTGCAGGGCGGCTTCGCGGATACCGACACGGAGTTCGCCTTTTACCTCCCGCCCGCCGAGTACTACACGGGTCGCATGTTCCAGCCGCTGGAAGGTGGCAACGGCGGCCACGCGGTCACTTTTGGTGGAGGCATTCTCGGCGAGATGTTCCAACGTATCGCCATGAGCGCCCGGCTGGGCGGCTACATGGTCGAGTCGAACCAGGGCCACAAGGGCGACGACTACGACCCGAAGGCCGGCGAGGATCCGACGCTCTACGGGCACCGAGCCAGCGCCGAGTCCGCGCGGTTATCCAAGTACGTCGCCGCCCAGGTCTACGGCAGCGCCCCTCATCACAGCTACGTCTGGGGAGGCAGCGGCGGCGGGCGGCGTTCCCCGCTCTGCCTGGAGAACGCGCCCGGGGTGTGGGACGGGTGCATGCCGTCGACCAGCGGCGGCGAGATCGCCGAGCCCGGTAACACCGAGCGGGTCAAGGCCGGCAGCATCATGTCGTTCGGCCAGATGTTCAACGTCCAACGGCTGCTGGGTCGCGACCGGATCATCGCCCTGGCGGACCGGATGGCGCCGGGCGGCAGCGGCGACCCGTTCGAGGGTCTCGGCACGCACGAGCGCGAGGAGCTGGCGTCGCTGTACCGGCAGGGGTTCCCCCGCGGCAACGAGTTCATGATCAGTGAGCCGATGGGCCAGATGTGGCTGTGGACCTCGCTGGCCGACGAGCTGCACCGCGAGGACCCGGACTACTTCGCGAACTTCTGGACGAAGCCGGGCTACGTCGGGCACGACTCCCCCGAGCTGGTCGAGGCCGACCTGATCCACCAGACCGGACGGGTCGTGCGCACCCTGTCGGCCCGCGACCTGAACGAGTCGGCCGACTTCGCCGGGCCCGAGTTCCAGACCATGCGGATCCTCGCGGCGATCGTCGGCGCGGGCGGCGAGGCGTACGAGTTCCCCTACGCCGTCGAGATCGAGGGGCTCAAGGGCGGCTACCGCGTCGGGACCGGCGTGCAGATCCTCACCGGGCAGGCCGCCGGGCGGTCGCTGTACGCCACCGGCGCGGCCGGAGACGTCTTCGCCTGCGACGGGCAGGGCGACGCGAACGTCCTGCGGTTCACCGGCGTCGAGCCGGGCGACGAGGTGCTCGTCGACAACCGCAGGTTCCTCGCCTACTGCTACTTCGCCCGCCATCACGTCACCGACGACCCCGCGTTCGCGCACCTGCTGGTCGACGGCCGGCCGATCTATCCGCAGCACCCCGTGCCGCGGATGTCCTCGCTGATGGGCGTCTGCTACTCGGGCCAGTACGAGGGCAAGGTGCTCTGGCTCCACCACACCCACGACTCGTCGGTCTGGCCCGCCTGGGGCACCCTGTACGACCGGGCGGTGCGCCAGGCCCAGGGCGAGGCGGGCGCGCGGCGGAACTTCCGGATCCGCTGGACCGAGTATGCCGAGCACGGCCCGTACGGCATGGTTCCGCCGGAACCGAACCGCGTGGCCGCGACCCGGCTCATCGACTTTCGCGGCATCACCGAGCAGTCGATGATCGACCTGATCGACTGGGTGGAGCACGGCATCGAGCCGAACGGCACCCACCACACCTTCGTCGACGGTCGCGTGCACCTGCCGGCGAGCGCGGCCGAGCGGGGCGGCATCCAGCCGGTCGCGTCGGCCGCGGCGAACGGCGGGACCCGGGCCGACGTCGGCGTGGGCGAGCCGGTGACCCTGACGGTCACCGCCGCCGTCCCGCCGGGCGCCGGACGGATCATCTCGATCGAGTGGGACTTCGACGGCACCGGCACCTACCCGTTCCGCCACGCGGAGATCGACGGCACCGCCGCCGAGCTGACGGTCTCGACCACGCACGTCTACGACCGGCCGGGAACGTACTTCGCCACCGCGCGGGTGACCTCCCACCGCACGGGCGACGTGCACGCCGAGCTGTGCCGGATCGAGACGATCGCCCAGGCCCGCACCGTCGTCGCCGCGGCCGCGGCCGCCGATGCCGATGCCGGGACGGGGGCCTGAGGGTGACGGGTTCGCTGGACGGCAAGGTCGTCCTGATCACGGGTACCGGCAGCGGTATGGGCCGGGCCGGGGCGCTGCGGTTCGCCGCCGCCGGCGCCACCGTCGTCGGTGCCGACCTCAACGCCGAGGGCAATGCCGAGACCGAGGCCCTGGTGACGGCGGCCGGCGGCCGGATGCTCGGCACGGCGCCGGTCGACCTCGGCGACTACGCCGCGTGCGAGCGCTGGGTCGATGCGGCCGTACAGGCCCACGGTCGCATCGACGTGCTGTGGAACAACGCCTCGGCGTGCGTGTTCGCCACCATCGACGCGATGACGGTCGAGCAGTGGGACTTCTCGATCCGCAACGAGCTGAGCATCGTCTTTCTCGTGACCAAGGCGGCGTGGCGGCACCTGACCGCCAGCGCCGGCCCAGACGCGCGGCCCGTGGTGATCAACACGGCGTCGGTGGCCGGGCACGGCGGTGGGCCGGGCGGGATCGCGCATTCGGCGACCAAGGCCGCGGTCCTCGCGATGACGCACGTCATCGCGGCCGAGGGCGCGCCGTACGGCATCCGCGCCGTCAGCATCAGCCCGGGCGCGATGGACACTCCGGGCTCGGCCGAGCAGCTCGCCCTGCCCGGCGCCCGGGAGGCGCTGCTGAGCCTCTCGCTGGTTCCCCGGCTCGGGGATCCGGACGAGGTCGCCCGGGCCGCGGTCTTCCTCGCCTCCGACGACGCCGTCTTCATCACCGGCACCGATCTGCTCGTCGACGGCGGCCTGACCAATCACGGCTGAGACCGACGGCCTGGGTCGTCCGCTGTGACAGGGCGCCCGGCCGCCGGTCCGGACCTCGGCCTACAGATCGGCTTACAGGTCGGCTTACAGGTCGGCGTAGAGGGGCTCGTCGGCGATGAGGATGCGCTCAAGCAGGCGCGGCGTCGTTCCGTAGTTGCGGACCGCGTAGTGCACGGCCGCCCGGTTGTCCCAGAACGCGACCGAACCCGGCCGCCAGGTGAAGCGCACCTGGTTCTCCGGCTTGCGGTACTGGTCGATGACGGCGGTCAGCAGCTCCTTGCTTTCCGCGCGGTCGAGCCCGATGATCGTCGGCCGCTGGGTGAAGTTCACCCACGCGATCTTCTCGCCGGTCTCCCGGTGGATCCGGATGACCGGATGCGCGACCACCGGATAGTCATGCCCGCTGGCGTGCAGCGCGGCCCGGAAGTCGTGGGTGACGTGGCGGCCGTCGAGCCGCTCCTTCACCTCGTCGGACAGGCCCTGGTACGCCAGCGCCGCGTCGACCCAGATGGTGTCGCCGCCGACCTCGGGAAGCTGCACCGCCCGCAGCACCGCGCCCCAGGTCGGGACGAGCCGCCAGCTCGTGTCGGTGTGGTACGGGTCCCAGATGTNGTCGTCGGCCTGCGGGGTGTGCACCTTCGCGACCTTGTCGAAGTCGGCGGAGGAGATGCGGTGGATCGCGGTGGTGCGGGCGTCGGCCTTCGCCGCGCCCGGGTGCGTGTACAGGGGACCGAACTGCCCGGCGAAGTTCTCGTGCCCTTCCTGGGTCAGGTCCTGGTCCCGGAAGAACACGACCTTGTACTTGAGCACGGTCGCCTTGATCTCGTCGCGCACGGCGGGCGACAGCGGCTGGCTGAGATCGACGCCGTCGATCTCCGCGCCGATGGTGGGCTGCAGCGGCCGCACGGCCAGCGGCGACTGGACGGATGCTTCGACAACAGTGGTCACGGTCTGTCCCTTCGATCGGGTGTGCGCAGGTCGGTGGGGTGACGCGGGTCGGTGGGGTGACGCGGGTCGGTGGGGTGACGCGGGTCGGTCGGGTGGCACAGGTCGGTCGGTGATGGCGGTCAGTAGTGAATGGGGCCCGGGGTGCCGCCGCCGGCGGCGATCGACTCGCCGGTCACGGCGACCGCGAGCGGGGAGGCGAGGAAGGTCACGACCGCGGCGACCTCGTCGGCGGTGACGGCCCGCCCGAGGGAGATGCGCGTCGCCGCGGCCCGGATCTGCTCGTCGGACAGCACGACGCTCCCGCCGTGGTCGGCGGTCAGGGTCAGCCCGGGGTGGACGACGTTGACGGTCACGCCGTGCGGGCCCAGCTCGTCGGCCAGGGTCTTGGTGAGGGCGGCGACGCCGACGTTGCGGATGGAACCGGAGGCGAGGCCGACCTGGCGGGCCGCCAGCCCGCCGATGTTGATGATCCGTCCCCAGCCCTGCGCGACGAAGTGCGGCGTGACCGCCTGCGCGGTGCGCAGGTAGCCGAGCACCTTGACGTTGAAGTCGGCGGCGGCGTCCGCGGTGGACAGGGCACCCACACCCCCCGGTCCGCCGGCGCCGCCGGGCCGGGCCGCGTTGTTGACCAGGATGTCGACGCCGCCGAGTTCGGCGACGGTGCTCTCCACCAGGGCCCGGACGGAGTCATCGCTACCGGTGTCGGTGACCACCGGGACCACCGTCGCACCGCCCGCGCCGGCGGACAGCTCGGCGGCGGCCGACTTCAGAACGTCGGCGTCCCGGGCGGCGATGACGACCTGGACTCCTTCGGCGAGCAGCGCGCGGGCGACCGCCCGCCCGATGCCACGGCTGCCACCGGTGACGATCGCTCGTCGGCCCGCAAGCTGGAGATCCACTCGTGCTCCCTGTCGGTTTGTCTGGTCGGTCGGGTGGCCCGTCCACCGCCGCGGTTGTCCGGGCGGGGGCGGATGGCTTGATTCGTGGGGGGAGGAGGAGGCCGGGTGCGCAAGGGAAGCCGGCCGCGGAGGCGAGGCTGGATCCGGGAACGAGGCTGGATCCGGGAACGAAGCCGGATGCGGAGGCGAGGCTGGCTGCGGAGGCGAGGCTGGATTGGGCCCGGGGTCGCGGCGCGGACCGTCCGCGGGACGAGGCGGACGACAGCGCGCCGCAGGCTGGGCGACACGCGCCGCAGGCGGGTGCCGGAGAACCGCGGGTGGGCGCCGCGGGCCGGCCAGGCGAGGTGGCCCGCCCCGGCGTCCAGCGCGGGCGGAGCCTCGCCCGGCGCAGCGAAGGCGCCAGGACGGAGGATCCGCCGGGACGGCCGCCGGTTACGGGTCGGTCGGAACTGACCGGGCGTTGGGGGTCGGCCTCAGCCTCGGCGAGCCGGACAGCTCGCGGAGGTGACTCGCAGCAGGTCGATGTGCTCGCGCCTGGTCAGGTAGGCGATCGTCAACACCTCCCCAACATGACCCCGGTTTGTCGATCGGTCAAGTAGGAAATAAAAGTGACACACATCACATCATGGCGACCCTTCGGGGGCACCAAGCCGTCGCCCTGGGGTGGATCCCCGGCTTGCCGCGGCGTGACACCATTCCCCTCGGGAAGCTTGACAATGGATTCGGCTCTGCCGCACAGTTGCGGCGCGCACCTGCTCCGGCGGCGAACCGCCGATACCTGCGCCTCGCGCCACGTGGGTTCTCCCGGCTGGGAGGACCTTTCCCGCGACACCCCTTCGCTCCTGGCACCGGCGATGACCTGGTGAGCCCGCGTCAGGCCGGTTCGCCAGTCATCGGGATGGAAGGACCAGACCGCCATGACGCTCTCCGCCCATGCCCCGGCCCCGCCGGACCCGGTCGCCGGAACCTCCGACGCCACGGCACCCCGCGCCACGGCACCCCGCGGGACGGCCTCCGAGGGCCGGCAGGGGAGCCCCTGGGCCGGGGTCTCCCCCGCCGAGGGCGGGGAATGGCCCCGTCCGGTGCCAGTCCGCACGGTCGAACAGGAGCGGCTGCACCGCAAGCAGAAGCTCGCGGCGGCGTACCGGATCTTCGCCAAGCTCGGCCTCGCCGAGGGTCTGGCCGGCCACATCACCGCCCGCGACCCCGAACTGACCGACCATTTCTGGGTCAACCGGGCCGGCCTCGACTTCAGCCGCATCACGGTGTCGAACCTGCTGCTGGTCAACGCGAAGGGCGAGATCGTGGCGGGGCGGCCGCCGTTGAACACGGCAGCGTTCGCGATCCACTCGCAGATCCACGCCGCCCGCCCGGACGTGGTCGGCGCCGCGCACACCCACTCGCCGTACGGCCGGGCGCTGTCCGCGCTCGCGGTGCCGCTGCATCCGATCTCCCAGGACGCGTGCGCCTTCTACCAGCAGCATGTCATCTTCGACGAGTACAACGGGGTCGTGTTGAGCGAGGAGGAGGGCCGGAAGATCGCCACCGCGCTCGGCCCGCACAAGCTGGCGATCCTGCGCAATCACGGCCTGCTCACCGTCGGCGCCAGCGTGGAGTCGGCGGCCGCCCGGTACATCGCCGCCGAGCGGGCCGCCAGGACCCAGCTCATCGCCGCGGCGGCCGGGCCGCTGCACATCCTGGACCACGAGACCGCCAGCTTCACCGCCGGCCAGGGGCGCAGCGACGACTCGGACCGCTGGGCCTTCGACGCCCTCTACGAGATCATCATCGAAGAGCAGCCCGACCTGCTCACCTGACAAGTTCCTGGCTCCCCCAACGGCGAGCCCCGAGACCCTTCCCGCCGCGGAACGTCCCGACCGCGGCGCGAGGCGTGGCTGCATGCGACGCAACGCGCCCGTCCGGCCACCTCCGGACCTCCCCGCGCCCCGCCGCCGACGATCGCCGTCCTGGGGGAATGGGAGCAGGAAGATCCGCCGTACCGCGCCAGGTCCAGCACTCTGAATGACCGTGTCAAGCCGTCGGTCGAGCGGGTCGCGGGTCGCGGCGACGATCGCGGAGCGTGGCGGCGGCTGGCGGGGGTTCGGGGTGGATGCATGGGTGAGCGCCGAGGTGGTTCCTCTGGCGGGTTCGGCGTCCGATTTGTCCATAGCAAAAACCAGCGGTTACTCGTCGCGGGTTCTGGCGCCCTGTTCCCCGACGAGCCGGGGCAGGGTCGCGCCGGTGTCGAGCAGGCCGATCAGCCAGCCCGGCGTGGCACCCAGGTACAGCGCGTTGCACAGGACCGCAGCCGTGGCCGCCGCGGGGTCCTGGTTGATCAGCGCCACGAACGCGGCCAGGCCCGCCGCCTCCAGGCCGAACGTCAGGATCGAACTCCAGCGGATGGTCTCGGTGAAGTAGGCGTCGGTCCAGCCGTCCTGCGCCTCCCCGCCCCAGGTGGTGTTCCCGAAGGCCACCGCGTGGGCCCAGATATCCCGCAGGTCGGCCTGGCCGCCCGCGCCGACGATCACCTTCTCGTAGGCGTCCGGGTTGGCCGTGACGGCCCGCTCGAACGCCGAGCGCCAGACCTTCAGATAGTCGGGGGTCGGCAGGTCGTAGTCGACCCGCATGAAGTGACGTGCGTTGATGCGCACCGCGGCCGGCCTGGGCGTCCGGTGCGGGCGGCGCTGGCCGATCGGCGGGTCCTCGGTCTTCACCACCTGCACCCCGGCGTTGTAGGCGATGCCGTGGACGGGGCCCGACGGCGCGTCCTCCCGCAGGATCGAGGGCAGGATCTCCAGGCAGCGTTCGCCGCCGGCGCGTAACGCCTCGAGCCGCTGCGCCATCTGCGTGACGATGCCCTGCTCGACCTCGGCGAACGGCGGCGACAGGGCGATGCCGAGCCGCTCGATGACCGGCGGCATCCCCCAGTGCTCACGCAGCTCCAGGCCGCCCCAGTAGCTGGAGGCCAGGATCGCCCAGGCCTGCTCGCCGACGTCGTCGACGGCGACGGTGCCCTGCATGATCGGGCCGGACAGCCGGTCGGTCAGCCAGCCGTTGAGCCCCACCCAGTACGCCTGCGGGGTCGCCATCGTGGCCGCCGTGGGCGCGAACTCGTTGACGAGACGGTCCATGAGCGCCGGCGCGGCGGGCATCACCGCGGCCAGCTCCGCCAGCAGCGCCGGCCCGTCGCCGTCCACGTGCAGGGTCATGCGTGCCTCCCGGGCTGCCCCCCGGCCTGCCAGGCGTCGCCGGTGAGCGGTTGCAGACTGAGGTGGATGAGCTTCTCGTGCCGGGCACCCGTGCCGGCGATGAGGAACTGCTGGCGCTGCGTCCAGCGGTGGAAGTACTGCACCAGCGCAACATCGAGGTCCGGGGAGGCGCGCAGCACGAACTCCTCCAGCGCCGCCTCGGCGGTGGCGAGATCCGGCTGGCGGGCGCCGAGGAGCTCGGAGATCTCCTCGACGTCGGCGCCCTCCAGGTCGGCGCCGAACGCGTGGACGTGCTCGGCGAACCGGGTCACGGCCCGGGCGCTGTCCGCCCGGAAACCTTCGTAGGCGCTGGCGGTGGGCCATTCGTCGAGCAGCGCCATCAGGTTGGTGTAGGCGGCGCTCGCGTAGGACGACGGGCGCTGCGCGGGTGGTTCGACGGCGGGCAGCGGCGCGCCCGCGACCGCGGCGATGGCCTCGAGCGCCCACCGGCCGCAGCCGACGAGCCAGGTGAAGTACTCCAGCCAACTGTCCCCGGGGGCGGGGTTGCGGACGGAGTCCTCCCACTGGAACGGGGTCATCAGCGACCAGCCGGCGGTGTGGAACTCCACGGCGTCGCGGTCGATCCGCTCACCGGTCACGGCCTCGTAGCGCCGCGCGATCCGGCCGATGTCGCCAAGCGGCTCCTCGCAGTCGCGGCTGCGCATCGCGGCGAACTCGGCGATCGGGTCGCCGATGTAGGCGGCCTCGAAGTCGATCAGGCCGGTCATCCTGCCCTGCTCGAACAGGAACTGCGCCGCGTCGGCCTGGATGAGCGCCCGCTGCGTACGCCCGGCCGGGACATTGCGGCACAGCCACCGCCACATGAACTCGATCATCGGGCTGGGCGCGGTCTTGGCCCGGCGGTAGTTGCGCTCACCGGTGGCGTACATGTTCAGCGCCGCGGCCCGGTTGTCGGCCGGCACGGGCAGCCCGAGCGCCCCGAACTCACCCACGTCGATCGCGTGCATGCGGCACATGGCGTCGACGTACTGGTCCAGCACTGCGTCGCGTTCGCCGTCGTCGGACGCGGTGGCGAGGTTGACCCGGCCGGGCAGCCGGTCCATGACGATCGCGGGCGGGTCCTCGATCATCCCGTGGACCCGGGGAACGGGCACGCCGTGCCGGTGGAGCACCCGGTTGATGTCGGCCTCCTGCCCGAGAGTGATCATCTCCCGGAAGTTGCCGCCGCGGTGGCCGCGCACGTAGTACCTGCGCAGCTCCCCGTCGTTCGTCAGATCGGCGAACCAGGCGGCGCGCCACCGTTCCTGCCGCTCGAAGGCCACCACGGTGCCGTCGAGCTCCCGCTCCAACCAGGCCCGAACCCGCTCATCCTGGCTCACGACTCTCCCTCCCATGAACGTCCCGGCGAGGCTACGGATCCTTCCTGGTCGCACACCCCGATGCGCGGGCCTGGCACCTTCGGGCCGGCCCCGGGGGTCCCCTGCCGTCACCTCGATGTCCGAGCGTGCGGGGGACGAGATTCCCCCGGCGGCCACCGGCTCGGCGTCGGCCGCTATCTCACGACGGCCGCTACCTGGCGACGGGGCGGCGCAGCCTCGTGGCGAGGCCGGCGGCGCCGAGGGCGGCCACGACCTTGGCGCCGAGCTCGATCATGCGATCCATGCCCGCGTCGCCGATCGGCTCGTAGGCCAGCGCCGCGAGTTCGTCGGTCCGATCCTCGATCCAGCGCCGGCGGCGGCGCCCCTGCACCGTCAGCTCCGGCGCCGACTCCGGCGTCCCGGCCTCGGTCAGCCAGCCCCGGCGGCGCAGGCTCGCGACCGAGGCGTCCCAGGCCGCCGCGTCCCAGCGCCGGGAGTCACGCAGCGCCTCCCCCGGCCACCCCTCGTAGGCGGCGTGGACCACGAGCGCGTCGATGCCGCGCAACCCTTCGATGACGAGGCCGCCGATGTGCCCGTCGCCCCGGTGCTCGCGCAGCACCTTGGCGGCGTGCCAGATCACCAGAGGGTCCTCGCGCGGCCACGGCAGCGACGCGAGCCCGGCGAGCAGGGGTCGGCCCTCCCTGTTCGCCGCGGCGGCCTCCCCGGCCGCGCGCGCGAGCTCGGCCAGCTCGCCGAGTTCCGCCGGATCGATCGGCGCGAGCGCCGCGGCGAGCACCGGCGCGAACGCCGCCTGCTGCGCCGCGAGGATGGCCTCGGGTGACGCCTTGCGCCACACGGCCGGAATGACGCTGGCGACCAGCCGGGGATTGACGTTGTAGAAGGTCGCCACCACCACGTCGGCCGGCGCCGGTCCCAACGGCGCGGCGCGCGTCACCAGGTTCACGACCGCGACGTCGTCGAGCCCGAGGTCGAGTCGGTGCAGCGCCGCGTGGACGGCCGGGCAGAGCACGCCGGCGCCGAACGTGGGCTCGATGGCCAGCAGCGCGGGACGGGTGCGGGCCACGTCCAACCCGGCCGCTTCGCCGTCGGTCAGGATGTTCCGATCCATGATCACAGTCCTTCTCCTCTCGTCGCGCGGGAGTCCCGCCACAATGGCGACCTGACCCGCCGGGCACGAAGAAGCGGCCGGAAAATGATGTGCGCACGCGCGCCGGGCATCCGCCGAACGTACGGCGTCATTGTCGGGCGCGATATCGGTGTTCGACGGCCGCGCAGGGCCCCACATAACCTGCGTGTGACGTCCGGCGGCGTTAGGGAGAATGACGTCGGCGGACTATTCGGTCCGCATGGGCGCCGGACCGCTCGGGGGCCCGTCCGGGCTACTGGGCGGTCCGCATAAAGGCGGTCCGACGTCGGTCATGGCATTCGCAGGGCGAGGGGGAATGATGGTCACGGCGGCACCGTACCACTCTCCAGCCGCGCGGTGAACGGCGTTGACTTCCCCGCGTCTCGTGGACCCGCCGAGGCCGCTGCGGCTAGGGTGATTCGGGAGGGATCGTCCGGCTTTGAGGGGCAGGTTGCGGTGACCGAAGCGGAAGCAGGAAACGCCCCCGGCGGGCAGTGGTGGACCTCCCTGGCCGACGAACCCCAGCCGGCCGACCTCAGGACGGACGAGGCGCACTCCGCCCGCATGTACGACTACTACCTGGGCGGAAAGGACAACTTCCCGGCCGACCGGCAGGCCGCGGAACAGGTACTGGCCACGTACCCGAACGCCCGGAACGTCGCCCGGCACAACCGCGCCTTCATGATCCGCGCCACCCGGTTCCTCGTCGGCGACCGTGGGATCCGTCAGTTCCTCGACATCGGGACCGGCATTCCCACCTCCCCCAACCTGCACGAGGTGGCCCAGGAGATTGCCCCGGACACCAGGGTCGTCTACGCCGACAACGATCCGATCGTGCTCGCCCACGCCCGCGCCCTGCTGACCAGCAGCCCCGCCGGCCGCACCGCCTATCTCAACGCCGACCTGCGCGACCCCGGTCTCATCCTCGACTCCCCCGAGCTGGCCGGGACCCTCGACCTGACCCGGCCGGTCGCGCTGTCCCTCATCTCGATCTTCCCGTTCATCCCCGACGCCGACTCCCCGCTCGACATCCTCCGCACGCTGATCGATGCGCTGCCCTCGGGCAGCTACCTGGCCCTCACCCACGCCACCGCCGACTTCGATCCCGCCTTCGAGGCGTCGGCGTCGGCCTACCGCAGTCGCCGCATCCCCAATCAGCTCCGCAGCCGCGCCGAGGTGGAACGCCTGTTCCTCGATCTGGAACTCCTCCCCCCCGGCGTCGACCTCGTCCACCGCTGGTTCCCGGACCCCGCCCACGCCGACCTCACCGACACGGACGTCAGCGTGTACGGCGGCATCGCCCGCAAGGCGTAGCCCGCCTGCCCGGGCATGGCGCGGTTCCGAGGAACACCACGATCGCGCACAACAGGACAATCACGACAATGAGGCGGGAAACGCGACACTCGACCCCGGCCGTGGAGCAGCTCTCCTCGTGTTCCGCTTCCAGTGGCGACAGCTACCACCGAATATGACTGCCCGTCATTGGCCCCGGATGCCGGCCTCGGTAATGTTGCCGCACTGATCAGGCCCGCGGCATTGATCAGTGCAGGATCGAGTGCACGGACGTTGAATCCGCCTCGACGGCGCCAGGTCCACGTCGCCGGCGGAGGTACCGTGCCGCCGCCCGATTGGCGCGCCGCCGCCTACATCCGTCCCAGGGAGTCCCATGTTCACCTGCCGCCATTCGAGACCCCTGGCGGTGAGCGCCATGTTACTTCTGGTGGTCGCCGGTGCCGGCGGTTGCTCAACCTCCGGTGTGGCCTCGGCGTCCACCTGCGACACCCCGGGGGTGACGGCCGACCACGTCAACCTCGGCGTCCTCTACCCCGACACGGGAGCGGTCGCGAGCGCCTTCGGCGCCGTCCGTTCCGGCATCGACGCCCGGCTGGGCGTGGCGAACTCCACCGGCGGCGTCCACGGCCGCACGATCACCTATCAATGGCGGGACGACCAGGGCGCGGCCGCCACGAATGAGACCGCCGCCCGCGATCTCGTCGACGGCCAGGGTGTCTTCGGCATCATCGAGGCGACCCTCGCGGCGAGCGGCAGTGCGCAGTACCTGGCGGACCGGAATGTTCCGGTGACCGGCCTGGCAGCCGAGAAGGTCTGGTCGAACTACGGGAACATGTTTGCCTTCTCGTATGTCAGCGCCGCTCCCACCGACACCTACGGGCAGTTCGTGCGGTCCCAGGGCGGCAGCCGAGCGGTCGTGGTGCAGACCGCGCTGTCGACCGGCGTCTCGGACGCGGCGGCGAGATACGGGCGCAGTGTGGACGCTGCCGGTGTGCAGGTCCTCGACACACTGAACTACACCCCGGGCGCGGACAGCCCGCAGTCGGTCGCCCAGCGGATCGCCGCCCTCGATCCGGACACCATCATCAGCGTGATCCAGCCGGACGCTCTCATCGCGGTCCTCGACGCGCTGCGCGCCGCGGGCCGGAGCCCGAAGGTCGTGCTGTCCGCGAGCGGCTACGACCGGCGGCTGCTGCGCGCCTACGGCCCCCGGATCGCGGGGCTCGCCGTTCCCGTCTTCTACCGGCCCTTCGAGTCCGGCGGCCCGGCCCTGACCGCCTACACGACGGCGATGACGCGTTACTCACCCCAGATCAGCCAGCCGGAGCAGGACCTGGCCGTGACCTCCTACATCGAGGCGGACATGTTCGTCCGCGGCCTGGAACTCGCCGGCGCCTGCCCCACCCGAGACGGCTTCATCACCGCGCTGCGATCCGTGACGCGCTACGACGCGGGCGGTCTGATCAGCCCGATCAACATCAGGACCGGCCTCGGCAAACCGACCACCTGCTACTCCTTCGTCCAGGCCAACGCGAAGGGCAGCGCGTTCGACGTGGTGGCGCCGGATCTGTGCGGCAAGGAGCTCACCCCCTGAAGGCCCCGACGTCCCCGGTTCTCACAGGCTGGGCTGCGGGACGTCGCGGTGCCGCGTGATCCACGAGCCCGCCGGGCCGTTGAGCATGCGGGCCCGGTGAAGGCGACGGTGGAACAGCGCGACGAGCTCGGCGTCGTGGCGACCATCGTCGGCGAGGACGAAGTCCTCCAGCTCGTGCTCGCCGTCCGCCCACGACCGTGGGCGTCGTCCCACCAGGGCGGCGGTGTCGTCGAGGTCCGCGGCGACGACCGCCGCCCCGATCTCGTCGATCCGCTGCAGGTGTCGGGCGAGCCGCACGGACATGCGGTTGTGGTACCGCTGCGCGCCGGCGCCGAGGTCCTGCCCCTCGAGGGAGCGGGTCAGNTGCNGGTGNGCCGGCCCGTACGCCGACCCGACCGGCTCGGGTTCCGCGACCTCCNCCAGCTCGACCCCGACGNCGGTGGCGATTCCNTCGAGCGCCATCAGGTTGGTCTCGATGCACCAGTGCAGGTTGAGCATGTAGTCCGTGCCGGGCACCGGATCGGCGAGCACGGAGTGGAACTCGAGCTGGTTCGACAGGGCCCACAGAATGTAGTGGTAATGNACGGCCTGGAGGTCCACCGCGGTGCCGCTGCGTTCCTCATAGCGGCGCATGAGAGGGGCGAGGTCGCCCAGGGCGACGAACGGGCTGCGGACCCACATTCCCCCGAGATCCTGCAGGGGGTCGCCGACGTGCCCGAACTCCAGATCGAGCAGCGCGGTGATGCGNCCGCCGGANTGCAGNAGCTGCCCGGCGTCCCAGACGATGGCCGACTCGCGGCCGCGCGAGTCGGGACGNTGCCGCGACAGCCACCCCAGCACGAACTCCTGGAAGGGGTCGGGACGCTTCTTCAACTTCCGGTAGGCGGACTCCTCGAAGTGCCGCAGACCCACCGCGCCGGGATCCTCGCCGGCACCGGCGCGCACGATGCCCGCGTCCACGAACGGCGCCACGTCGAGCGCGTGCAGCCGGACGAGAATGTCGATGTAGTCCTCCATCGCCCGGCGGCGTTCGTCGTCCGGGACGCCCTCGAAGGAGTCCCGCCCCTCGACGCGCGCCATCACGTAGGCCCGCGGCTCCTCCGACCAGCCGTAGACGGCCGGCACCGGAATGCCGTGCTCCTGCAGGACCGACTGGAAGCGCATCTCGTGGCGCAGCGGGAACGCCGACGGCGAGTCGACCCGCTCGCCACGCACATACAAGGGCAGGATCTCGCCGTCGCGTTCGACATCGACCCACCAGGCCGGGCGCCAGCGCGCCTGCCGCTCGACGCGCACGACCTTCCCGCCCACCTCACGTTCCAACCAGCCCGTGATCCATTCGGCGTGCCCGTCACTACGGTCAGGCAACCTGGCCTCCCAGCGTCATCGCGGCCGGGACCCCTGTTCCCACGCCACACTCGTCACCGACCTGCCGCGGTATCTCGGTCTTCGGGCCGCACGCATGCGCAGGGCGGGGTACGAAGGTCAGCATGAACGTCGCGGCACCGGATGTCACGGAGATGTCACGGTCTCGGTGGAACTGCGGCTGTCCGGGCGAGCTTGCCGGGCGAGCTCGTCAGCGCCCTCGTCTCCGTCAGATATCCGACCGGGGCAACCGCGGCGTCGGGTCTGGCGCGGCACGGGATACGGGATCATTGACAGAAGCGGCGGCGAGCCCCAGCCCCAGCCCCAGGCGGTGATGGACGACAGTGCGCAGGCCGATTGGCGTCCGTTCGACCGGCTCGATCTCGGTCGGGCTCGCTCTGGCGATGGCGGTGGCGACGCTGGTGGGCGTGCTGGGGACCAGCGCGGGCTCGGCGTTTCTGCCGGTCACGGACAGCGGTGCGTGGCTGTGGAGCACGGCGAAGGGGTGGGCCACCCACATCAACGGACCGTCCGGACGGCCCGACTTCAACGTCCCGGTGCCAGATACCCGCGGCCACCGGATCGAGCTCAGCCAGGATGGCGTCTCCGTGCTGGTCTCCGACCGCGACACCGGTGTGGTCAGCAGGATCGACCCGGCCGGCATGGGGCTGCTGTCCCGGCCCTTCGGCCACGGCTCGTTCCGGGTCGTCGCGCATGGTGGCACCGCCTATCTCGTCGAGGATGCGACCGGGACGGTGATGCGGATCGACCCGAAGACCCTCGACGTGATCGGGGCGCGGCTCGAGGTGAAGGCACCGGTCACCGGTGCCGGGATCGCCGACGACGACACGCTGTGGCTGTCCGTGGCGCGAAGCGGCGAAATGATCGCGATCCGCGACGGCAAGATCATCAAGCGGGTTCGGGTCGGCCGGCCGGACGGCGCGCTGGCGATGACCATCGCCGACAATCAACCGGTGGCGGTGGACGGCACGGCGCCGGCGCTGGTCCCGGTGGCGGTCGACGGCCCGCGCGCGCCGAGCGCGCTGCCGCCGCCCGCCGGCCAGGGCCGCCGGCTGCTGGTCGCGCCGTCGCTGGAGGGCAGGGTGGTGCCCGTGCTCGTCGAGGGGACGGACGTGATGTTCCTCGTCGATCTGGCGGCCGGGTCCGGTCCGCGGGCCGTGCGTACGGTGCGGCTGGTCGGGCAGTCGCCGGCCAGCCGGCTGGGCGCCCCGGTGATCGCGGGCGGCCGAGTGTACGTGCCGGACGACGGCACCGGACAGGTGCTGGTGTACGACCGCGACCACCAGCGGTTCGAGGAACCGATCCGGATCGCGGGTGGCCCCGGGCTGCTGACCCTGTTCGTCCGCGCCGGCTCGGTGTGGATCAACAACGCGGACGGCTCCCAGGCCGTCTCGGTCGGGCCGGACGGCCGGCGCCACCAGGTGGACAAGTACGCCCCGGGCGTCCCGGAGCCGGCCCGCAGCGCCGATCCCCACCTCCCCCAGCCGCCGCAGGTCGCCACGAACGCGCCGCGCGTCGTCGTGCCGCGCGTACCGCCGTCGCGCCCGCCGGCGACGCGGGTACCGGCGGTGCGGCCACCCCCTGCCTCCCGGCCGTCGACGCCGGCGCGGGTCCCACCCGGCCCGCTGCCCGGGCCCGGCCCGATCGTTCCGCCCTCGCAGCGGCCCCCGAGGACGCCGCCCGCGACCGCGCTCCCGCCAGGGCCCACGGGGCCGCCACGGACGGCCCAGCCACCGCCGGCGACGACCCCGCAGCAGACGCCACCCGCGCAGCCCGTGCCCGTTCCGCCGCCGCCACCGGCCGCGCCCGGGGTACCCGGCGTGCGGGCGGTCGCCGCCGCCGGCGCGATCACCGTCACGGTGACGGCACCGGCGGCCGGCGGACTGGTGACCAGCTACGCGCTGACCACGAACCCGGGCGGGACCCGCACCCTGACCGCGCCGGGCACGGTCACCATCGCGGTGGCCGGGTGCGCGACCGCGACCGCCAGCGCCACCGCCACCGGTCCGGGCGGCACGTCGGCGAGCTCCGCCACCGCGCAGGCGGTCGGCTGCGTCCCCCCGGGCGCGGTGCGCAACATCGCCTCGGCCGCGGTCCAACCTCCGACCAACAGTCCGGGGGACATCCGGGTGACCTGGGACCCGCCGGCGGACACCGGCGGCGGCGCCCTCGACTACGTGGTCACCGTCCACTACTCCACGATCAACGGAGTGACGCCGCAGGACCAGATCGCGGTGGTGACCGGGACGAGCTACGAACGGGGGAGGGCCGCCGGCCGCGACCCGTACTCGCGGATCAGCGTCGCCGCGCGCAACGCGGCCGGCACCGGGCCCGCGGTCGTCGGCTACACGCCGGGCGGGTGACCGGCGGGTGGCCGGCACGCGGCCTGACGTGCATCCGACAGCCGTGGGACAGCCCGGCACCAGCAAACCTCCCATCGCCGCCACCTCCGGCCGGCTAGTCTGGGACGAAGCGTGGCAATGAAGACACGGATCGTGCAGCCGCCGTGACGCCCGCGAGGGGGGATCGTGCCAGAACGCCAGGACGACGCCGGCTGGGGGGACTTCGCCGCGGCGTTCCAGGCCGTGGTCGACAATGTGGGGCTGGTGATCCGCGGCAAGACCGACGCCGTCTCCCAGGCCCTCACCTGCCTGCTCAGCGGCGGCCACCTGCTGCTGGAGGACGTCCCCGGGCTCGGTAAGACGTCCCTGGCCCGGGCACTGGCCGCCTCCGTCGAGGCGAGCTGCCACCGGGTCCAGTTCACCCCGGACCTGCTGCCGTCCGACATCACCGGGGTGACCGTCTACCACCAGGGTTCCGACGCGTTCACCTTCCACGAGGGCCCGGTGTTCGCCCACGTGGTGGTCGCGGACGAGGTGAACCGGGCGTCCCCGAAGACGCAGTCGGCGCTGCTGGAGGTGATGGAGGAGAACCGGGTCACCGTCGATGCGGTGAGCCACTGGGTGCCCCGGCCGTTCTTCGTCGTCGCCACCCAGAACCCGGTCGACATGGATGGCACGTACCCGTTGCCGGAGGCGCAGCTCGACCGGTTCCTCATGCGGGTGCGGGTCGGCTACCCCGACCGCGCCGCCGAGCTCGCGATCCTGCGCGACCGCCGGTCCGGGCTGCGGGTCGAAGACCTCCAACCGGTGCTCACCACCGACGACGTCCTGGCTCTGGTCGCGCTGGCGGCGCAGGTGCACGTCGCGGACAACGTCAGCGGCTACGTCGTCGACCTGGTGACCGCCACCCGGTCGCTACCCGGCCTGCGGCTGGGCGCCAGCCCCCGCGGCAGCATCGCGCTGCTGCGGGCGGCGCAGGTGCAGGCCGCCGCGGCCGGCCGGGCGTTCGTGATCCCGGAGGACGTGCAGCGACTCGCGGCCCCCGTCCTCGCGCACCGGCTGCTGGTCACCCCGGACGCCGAGCTTCGGGGCTACACCGGCGAACAGGCGGTCGCCGAGGCCCTGGCCGCCGTGCCGGTGCCCCGGACACTCACCGGGGTCTGACGGCATGGCCGCGGCACCCGCGACGCCCCGGGCGGCCCGACCCGCAGCCGCCCCGGGCTGGCTGCGCCGCGTGCGCGGGACCATCACGCCGACCGGTTTCGGGGTTCTCGCCGGCGTCGTCGTCACGGGCACGGCCGCCGGGGTGCTGCGCTTCCCGGAGTTGGCGGTGCTCGCCGTCGGCGGCGTGGTGGCGTTGCTGTGCGCCGCCGCGCTGGTCGCACGCCAGCCCCGGTTCACCGTGGAGATCGAGGTGACGCCGATGCGGGTCGGCCGCGGCGAACCGGCGATCGCCGGCGTCACGGTGCACAACGTCGGCTCCCGGACGGTGATCGGCCCGGTGNGGCTGCGCCTGCCGTACCGAACAGGCCTCGGACCTACGACGAGCCTCGGACCTACGGCAGAGCCCGGAGCCGCGACAGAGCCCGTGGGCGGGGCCGAGGGCGCCGGGGCCGAGGGCGCCGGGGCCCGGAGGCCGGAGGCCGCCGAGGCCGAGATCCGGTCGCTGCCGCCCGGGGCACGCCGCATGATTGCCATCCCGCTGCCGACCGGGCGCCGCGGGTTGCTCCGGGTCGGGCCGGCCGAGCTGGTCACCAGCGACCCACTCGGGCTGTTCGCCCGGACGCAGCAGCGGGGTCGACCAGCGGTCGTGCACGTGTACCCGGTGGTCCAGCCGCTGGCACCGCTGCCGTCCACCCGCGCCGGCCGCCCCGACGGCCTGCCGGTCGACAGCGAGACCCAGGGCGGGGTGACCTTCCACCGACTGCGGGAGTACGCGCCCGGCGACGACCCGCGCCACCTGCACTGGCGGTCCAGCGCCCGCGCCGGCACGCTGCTGGTCAGGCAGTACGTCGACCCGTCGGAACCCGCGACGACGGTGGTGCTCGACACTCGGCGCCGGGCGTACCCGCCGGGTGATCCGGGTGCCGCCGCCTTCGACGCCGCGGTGGACGCCGCCGCGTCCGTGCTTCTGGCGTCCGCGCGGCTGCGGTTCCCGGTGCGGCTGTGCACCACCGCCGGCCTGCGGCTCACCCTCAGCGGCGGCCGGGCCGACGAGACCACGGCCCTGGACGCGCTGGCCGGGGTGGAGCTGATCGACTCGGGCCCGCCCGGTCCGGGTTCCGGCGGCGGCCCGGCCGCCGGACAGACGCTCACGGCCTCGGTCCGCGGCTCCTCTCGGCGCGCCATCGGCACGCTGGCTCTGGTCAGCGGCACGCAGGACGCTGCCGCGACGGTCAGCGCCGCGGCGGTCGCGGTCGGATACGAGCGGGTGGTCGTGGTCCGGGTCGGTGAAACCGGCGGCCTGTCCTCGCTCGGCGGCGGACGACTGCGGGTGCTGGACGTCCGCGACGCCGCCGGCCTCGCGGTGCTCTGGCCGGCCTCGACGGGGGTCCGGCCCCCGACGGAGGGCGGCCGGTCCCCGGCGGGGGGCGGCCGGTCCCCGACGGACGGCCTGCGGTGACCGCACGCCTCGCCGCGCTGGGTGTCGTCGCCTGCCTTGCGGGGCTGGCCGGCGCTGCCTTCCACCGGGGGTTCGGCCTGGGAGCCGTCCTCGGCCCGGTGGTCGCGGCCGCGGTCATCCCGGTGGTGCTGGCCGCACTGCTCGCCCGGGGCGGCCGCCGGCCCCCGCCGCTGCCGGTGTCGTTCCTGAGTTCGGCCGTGCTGTGGCTGGCCGTCGTCGCCGCGACGTTGTTCCGCGACGGTTCGCCGCACGCCCGCGGCGTGCTCCCGGCGGTCGCCGACGGCCTGGTCAACGGGAGCACCCGGCTGCTCGACACGACCCTGCCCGCGCCGGATTCCCCTGACCTGCTGGTCGTCCCGCAGGCGCTGACGTGGCTGGCCGCCCTCGCCGGCGCCGAACTGGTGCTCAGAACACGGTCGGTGCTGGCACCGGCGCTACCGGCGCTGGTCGCCTTCGGTGTGGCCGTGACGGTGACGGTGTCCGGCCCGGGCTCCAACCTGGGCATCGCCGGCGGCCTGGTGGTCGCCGCCGGGGCGCTGGCCCTGTGCCGGCGGGCCGAACCGCGGGCGCCCTCGGACCACGGCCGTCCCACCTGGCCCGAGTCGGCCGGTCGGATCGACGCGCGCCGCTCGACGCTGGGCCTCACCGTGGTCGCCGCGACCGCCGCCGTGGCGCTCGCGGCCGGTCCGGCGCTGCTCGTCCCGAGCGCCGGACCGTACGACCTGCGCGCGCACCGCAGCGTCCCGTCGCACCCGCAGCCGACGGTGAGCCCGCTCGACTTCGTCTCCGCCTGGCTGCGCTCGCCGGGCGAGGCGCTGTTCACCGCCGCCCCTCCCGTCTCCCGCAACATCCGCCTGGCGGCACTCGATCGGTTCGACGGGCAGCAGTGGACACCGTCGGCGCGGTTCACCCCCGCCGGCGGTCGGGTACCACCGGCGCCGGGCGGACCGCCGGCCGCGGACCGGATCAGCCAGGACATCACCATCGGCACCCTGCCAGGCGTGTTCCTGCCCCATGTCGACCGACCGGTCACCCTCACCGGTGCCGACCTCGCCGTCGACACCGCCGGCGGGAGCCTGATCTCGAGCAGTCCGCTGGTCCCCGGGCGCGCCTACCGCGTGACGTCCGCCGTGCCGCGCGACCTGAGCCCGCAACAGCTCGCGGCGCTGCGGATCGCGAGCGGCACCTCGTCGGACGCGGCCCGGACCCTCCCACCGGGGCTGCCGGCGCCGATCGCCGCGGCGGCGCGGGAGGTGGCAGCGGCCGGGGGCACCCCGTTCCAGCGGGCCTACCGGCTGGAACAGTTCCTGCGCACCCGGTTCACCTACGATCCGGAGGCCCCGTCCGGCCACGCCTACGGTCACCTCGCCTACTTCCTCGACCGCAGCCACACCGGCACCTCGGAGCAGTTCGCCACGGCGTTCGCGGTCCTCGCCCGGGTCCTGGGCCTGCCCAGCCGGGTGGTGGTCGGCTTCCACCCCGCCGGCCTCCCCGCGACCGGCGCGGCCCCGGTCGGAACGGATCGGACGAAGAATGATCGGACGGGGGCCGGTCGGACGGGGGTTGTGCGGGCCGGGGATGTGCTGGTGTGGCCGGAGATCGACTTCGCCGGGGCCGGATGGGTGTCGTTCTACCCGACGCCGCAGGCAGCGGGCCCGCATGGGGGGTCGGTCGCCACCTCTGCCCAGGGGGAGCCGGCCGGTCGGGCCGAGCAGGTCACCGAGGCCGCCGCCGTGCCACCGCAGTCCGTGGTGCAGTCCGCGCCGGCCGGGTCCCGGTCGTCCTCGACCCCGGTCGGCGCTCTCGCCGGGCTGGCCCTGGCCGGCGCGGTGGTGATCGCCGGGGTGGCCTACGTCGTCCTCGGTCTGTCCGCCCCGGCCCGCCGCCGGCGACGACGGCGGGCGGCGGACGGCGACCGGGAGCGGGTGGTCGGCGCCTGGCTGGACACGCTCGAGTCGCTGGACCGGGCCGGTGCGCCGGTGCCGCCCTCAGCGACCCCGACGGACGTCGTCGACCTCGGATCGGCCCTGGTGGGACCGGGCGGACGGGCCCCGCTGACCGCTCTCGCCCGTCTGGCCACCGCGGCCCTGCACGGGCCGGACATCCCCGGCGCACCGAGCGCCGTGAGCGGACGAGAGGCCGAGGCGGCCTGGCAGCACAGCGCGACGATGCGCACCGAACTGCGCCGCGTCACCCCGCGCAGCCGCCGGGCCCGCCGGTGCCTCGCGCCCGCCGCGGTCTTCGGCTCGGCCCACCGGATCGAGCCCCGGTGAACGAGCACGAGGGCGAGCACGAGGGGCCGATCATCGCCGGCTACCGCTCGCTACGGCCGATCGCGCAGGGCGGCTTCAGCATCGTCTACACGGCTTACCAGGACAAGCTGGACCGCACCGTCGCCGTCAAGGTCATCAATGCGGACCTGCTCGACGCTGCGGCGGCCCGTCGTTTCGCCCGGGAATGCCGGGCGACCGGGCGCCTTACCGGCCACCCGAACATCATCACGGTGTTCGAGGTGGGCTCCACCCGCGACCGCCGTCCGTTCATCGCGATGCAGTACCTCCCGGCCGGCTCCATGACCGACCGGCTGCGGCGGGAAGGCCCCCTCGGGACGGCGGAGACCCTCCGCGTCGCGGCGCAGATCGCCGACGCCCTGCACGCCGCGCACAGCCTGCAGATCCTGCACCGGGATGTGAAGCCGGGCAACATCATGCTCTCCGATCGCGGGGACCCGGTGCTGAGCGACTTCGGCATCGCCACCCTGGGACTCGGCACCGACAGGTCGGGTACCGACGGCGCCTTCACCGTGGCCTACTCCGCGCCGGAGGTCCTGCAGGGCTCCCCCGCCAGCGTCGCCTCCGACCTCTATGGCCTGGGCGCGACGATCTACACTCTGCTGTCCGGGACTCCGCCGTTCGGCTGGCTGCCCGGTGACTCCACCCCAGCGATGATCCTGCGCATCCTCCACGACGAGATCCGCCCCCTGCGACGGGCCGACGTCCCGGACGAGGTGGAACGGGCGCTGCACGCGCTGATGTCCCGGGATCCGTCCCGTCGGCCGGGCAGCGCCGCGGAGGCGGCGGCCGAGCTGCGTCGGCTGAACGCGGTGCTGGGCTTCACCGTCCGTCACACGCCACTGAGACCCGTCGGCGAGCCGACCCCGCCGCCGGTGTCCACCGGTATCGGGCCCGGTCCCGGTGGTCACGACGCCGCGGAAGCCGCGCGCGCCGCGCACGCCGACACCGCGCGTGCCGACCCCGCGCGTGCCGACCCCGCGCCCCCGTCGCCCGGCGATGCGCCCACCGCCGTCCAGCCCGGGCCTGCCCCCGCACCCCCCGCCGATCGCGCGTTCCCGGCCGCGCCGGCGACCGGCACGACCGCACCGGCGCAGCCGAGGGCCGTCGATCCGGTGACCCCGCAGGTGGCGGCGGGGGGACTGGATGCCGCCGGCGGCGGCCAAGGCGAGGATCTGCTCGTGGCCGGTCGTCGGTCGATCCGCCGGGTGCCGTTCCTGCTGATGATCGTGACCGTCGCCGCGTTGGGCGTGCTCCTCGTGGTCCTGGTGGCAGCCGTCATCGCCAGTCGGAACGACCAACCGACGGCGGGCGTCGCCACCACAGCCACCTCGACGGTCCCGCCCAGCACGGTCGCGGCGGCGCGACCGCACCGTCTACAGGTCGCCGACCACGGCACGGTGGCCGTCCTGACCTGNCAGAACGGCTCGCCGTCCACCAGCCTGGTGCTGCAACGTCGAGGCTCCGAGGACGAGAGCAGACTGACGACACTGAGCGCCGGCCAGACGGTGTACTCCGACCAGATCGAACCCACCCGGCCCTACTGCTACCAGATCGGCCAGGTCCTCGGCGTCTATCAGGCCCAGGATGCTGCACCGAGGACCACCGTCGCCTGGTCCGGATACATCTGCATCCGGAACGCGACCCCGCCCGCATCCTGACCCGGCGAGCCGGGTCGCACAGGGGGGCAGCCCCCTGCCGAAGAGGGTGTCCAGGCCCCTCGTGGCCGCGGCCGGGCGCCACGAGTCTGAGGGTCATGACGCAGACGCCTCCCGCTACGGCTGCCCCGCCCGGACCTCGGCATCCCACGGAGCGCGCGCTGGCCCCCGACCTGGCCCGCGGCGCGATGCTGCTGTTCATCGCGCTCGCCAACGCCGGGAACTGCGCCTTCGCCGGCCAGCCCGGCCTCGACGGCACGCCGCACGGCGCGGAGCGCGGCACGCCGCACGGCGCGAAGCGCGGCGCGGAACCGGGGCAGGTGGGCGTGCCAGTCCTCAGAGGGGAATGTCCGCCGTCCCGGTGGTGGAACGGCGGACCAGGCGCAGCGTCCGGGCGAAGCCGGCCCGGTCGGGACCGATGTCGGCGGCTTCCGCCGCGTGGGCGATCAGGGCGGTGAGCGCGTACTGGACGGTCAGCCAGGCCCACCTCTCCTGGACAGCCAGGTCTGGCAGTCGGGAGCGCAGTACCTTCCCCGGGCCGCGGAGATGGGTCTTGAGCTGGTCGTTCGCGGTCTCCTCCGCCCAGCGTTCGCCCGGCCCACCCTTTTGCGCGCCTGAGTGATCCCGCTCGCACTCGACGGCGCCCACGCCGCGTCCCAGCAGCCGAACCGGTCCAGCGACCCGGTGACCTTCGCCGCGACCTCGGCGTCGTCGTCCGGGAACAGGCACATTCCCAGCGTCAGATACGCCGCCACATGCGGCGGGAGCTTGGAATGGCCCTGCCGATAACCTGCCTGCGCTCGATTAGGCGGTGATTTGGATCATCGCTCGCCGAAGATAGTCCGGTAAGACGGACATCCTTAACCCTTGGCACATACTGTTCCAAAGGTGAGCGATGCCACCGGAATCGAGACAGACGCCGATGTGCAACACGAGGTTCCCCTCCGGCGCAACGAGGGCTTCCGTATGCTGTGGATCGGCCAGCTGCTCTCCGATACCGGCTCAGGGATCGGCCTGCTCGCCTACCCGCTGCTTATCCTGGCGCTGACTCACTCGGCGGTGCTCGCCGGGGTGGTGGGGACGTCGCGGGCCATTACCCTGCTGTGCCTGCAGCTGCCCGCCGGGGCGCTCTCCGACCGGTTCAACCGGCGGCTGACGATGATCATTTGCGACACCATGCGCGCGATNCTGCTGGCCCTGCTCGGCATCCTGGTCGTGACCCATCTCGCGTCCTGGCCGGTCGTCCTGGTCGTGTGCCTGATCGAGGGAGGCGCAGGCGCCATCTTCAACCCGGCGGCTGCCGCGGCACTGCCGGAGATCGTGCCGGACGGGCAACTGGAGCAGGCGTCGGCCGCCACCGAGGCCAGGACCTACGCTGCCGCCCTGGCCGGCCCGGCGCTCGGCGGGGCTCTTTTCGGGCTGGGCCAGGCCGTCCCGTTCCTCGCCAATGCCGTCTCCTACGTTGTCTCGTTCGGCACGGTGAACAGGATCCGGGGGCAGTTCCGCCCGGAGAACGCGGCCGAGCGCAAGGCGTTGTGGCGCGAGGTGGCCGATGGCCTGCAGTTCGTCTGGCAGGTGCCGATCCTGCGCGCGGTAGCGCTAACGGCACCCTTGCTGAACTTCGCCTTCACCGGCGTGACCTTCACCGTCACGCTCGCGCTGCGTCATCACGGTACCTCCACTGCGGTGATCGGCCTGGTGCAGGCGACCATCGCGGCCGGCGGGCTGCTCGGCGCCCTGGTGGCACCCCGGCTGCAGGGGCGCATGCGCCTGGGAGCCCTGGCCACCACGATCACCCTGGCTGGGGCCCTGCTGTTCGGTGCTGCGGCACCGCTCCTCCCGTCGCCGCTGGTGGCGGCGCCGATCGCCCTAGCGCTGCTGCTCGCGCCGGCCGTGAACGCCGCGCTGTTTGCCGCGACGCTCCGCAGTGCACCGGCAGAAATGCGCGGCCGGGTCATCAACACCGTGGTCATGGCGACTACCGCGCTGGCTGCGCTGGCGCCGCTGACCGCTGGGCTGCTTGTCCAGCACGTGTCCGGCGCCTGGGCGGTGGGCGCCTTCGCCGCCACGGCCGCCGCTGCGGCAGTGCTGTGCCTGATCCTGCCAGGTTTGCGGCATGCTGCATGAGCCGCACGGATGAAGATTTCGGCAAGGACAACGTAAAATCTATCCCCATCACGCCTTGAAACAACCGCAGCAGCGAGAGATGCCTACAGCGGAATGCGCCTGTTCCCGGACGACGACAACGCCGAGGTCGCGGCGAAGGCCCGGGAACCGTCCGAGGACGACAACCGTCGCGTACTCGCCGTCCTCGCCTATCTCGAGGGTTGCAGCCCACCTGGAGGGTGAGCATCTCACGGCGCAGGGGCGGCTGACCGTCTTACCGGCCGCCACTCTCGCTGGGAGAGAGGGCGGTCGGTGACGGCCCGTGATGTCAGACGGCGCTCGCCTCGCCGCCGGATGGTTCGCCGGCACCACCCCGCGAGAGGTGTGCGTGGGAACGGAGCCACGTGGTTGCTCTGTATGCACAAATCGGACGCCGAACCGTACAGAAGAACCACGGTGGCGGCTCTCCCACGCATCCGCCCCGAACCGCGAGCCGTCGCCCCTACAGCGCCCAGTCGCAGCCACACCACGACGTCACGTAGCGTGAAAGCCGGCCAGGAAGCGGACGTCCCAGGCTCTGCACCCAAGGGATCGCGACACGAAGGCGGTGTCGATGGGGTCGAGGTGCCACGCCCAGACTGGGACGGCCACCCGGTGGAACAGGCCCGGCCTACGGCGTCGACGGTGACCGGGTGGCGGGGATGCGTGCGCCCGAGACGAGGCTGCGGTCGAGGTCCGCCACGGTCGCGGCGCCGAGCAGGGCCATCGCGCGGTCGAACTCCGCGCGCAGCAGCTCGATCACCCGAAGGACACCGGCCTCACCGCCCGCGGCGAGGCCGTACAGGTAGGGCCGGCCCACGAAGACACCCGCGGCGCCGAGGGCCAGCGCCTTGGCCACGTCGTTGCCCCGCCGGACGCCTCCGTCGAGGAACACCGCGAGCCTGCCCGCCGCCGCGTCGACCACCTCCGGCAGGATGTCGATGGTCGCGGGGACGCCGTCGAGCTGCCGTCCGCCGTGGTTCGAGACCACGACACCGTCGACGCCCAGCTCGACGAACCGGTCGCACTCGTCGGAGCGCATCAGGCCCTTGAGGAGCAACGGGCCCTCCCACAACGACCGGATCCGCTCGACGTCCGCCCAGGTGACGCTGTCCGACGACGACGCGATCGTCGCCCGGGTCTGGTCGAGGCTCAGCGGGACCGGACTGGCCGGACTGGCCGGACTGGCGAAACTGGCCGGACTGGCGAAACTGGCGGAACTGGCGGGATCGCCGGGACGGCCGGCGCCGAGCTGGCCGCGCAGGTAGTCGACCTTGCCGCGGACGAAGTCGGCCGCCCACGCCGGCTTGCCGGCCCCCTGCAGCACCGTCCTGGGATGCGGCGGCCGACTCATGAGCCGGTTGCGCGTGTCGCGCTCCCGGTTGCCCAGGACCGGCGTGTCGATGGTGATGGCCAGTGCCCGGTAACCGGCCGCCGCGATCCGCCGGAGGAGGTCCCCGACCTCGCTGCGGTCGGGGGGCAGGTAGAGCTGGTACCACAGGGTGCCGGTCGAGTGCGCGGCGACGTCCTCCAGCGGGAAGGCCGCCACGGTGCTCTGCATGTACACGACGTTCGCCCGCGCCGCGGCCCTCGCCACGGCGATCTCCGCGGACGATCGGGCGAGGCGACCCGCACCCGTCGGCGCCAGCATGATCGGCATCGACAGCCGCTCGCCGAACACGGTCGTCGAGAGGTCCCGCGTGGCGACGTCGGCGAGCGGCCGCGGGCGGAACTCGATGCGGTCGAACGCCGTGCGGTTACGCCGCAGCGACACCTCGTCGCCGGCTCCGCCTGCCAGGGCGTCGAAGACCACCCGGGGAAGCCGGCGGCGCGCCAGCTTCCGGACGTCCTCGACATTGACTGCGTCCTGCACCCTCACAAACACGAACCTTTCGCTGTCGGCGGGTCGCGGGAGCGCGTCCTCCCGGCCGCCGGGATTGTTCCGTCACGCCAGGAGCACCGACCCGGCAGCCGGTCACGCCCCGGGGGCGTTGGTGCGACCGGCGAGGACCGCCCGAATGTCGGCCGCGATCTCACTGACGACGGGTTCGCGCAGCACGGTGTCGTGGTCGCCGCCCACGGTGCGGTAGGTCGCCTCGCCGGTCAGCAGCGGGCGCCAGACATCCCGCCGGTGCGCGGGCGAGGCGGTCGCCGTGTAGACCAGCGCCCGGCCGTTCCAGGGCCTGGGTCGGTACAGCCTGGTGAGCACCCGGGACTGGTCGTAGAAGACGTCGTACTGGTTCATGCCCTTGAACTGGACGACGCCGGCCAACGGAAGCTGGGCCGCGCGCCAGGCCCGGCTGAGCAGGGCCCGGGCGGCCTCCCGGGCGGCTGCCCCCGCGGCGCGCGCCGGGCCCGTGGCCGGTCCCCCCGCCTGGTCCGCCGAGCCTCCGGCCGGAGGCGAGGCCGTGGTCGGGCTCCCCGGCAGCGCGGAGGGCAGCACCCCGCCCGCGAAGACGCCGGCGGACGTGTCGGGCGGGAAGCTGTCGATGAGGATCAGCAGTTCGACGTGCCCGCCGGCCTCGGTGAGCAGTCGTGCGGTCTCGAAGGCGACGAGCCCGCCGAAGGAGTGGCCGACGAGGTGGTAGGGGCCGGCGGGTTGGAGCAGGCGCAGGGTGCGGGCGTGGCGGCGGGCGGCGGCATGGATGGACCAGTCGGGCAGGCCGCGGTATTCGAGGCCGTGGGCCTGGATGCCGTAGACGGGACGCTCGCCGTCGAAGTGGCGGGCGAAGCCGAGCATGCCGATGGCCAGGCCGCCGGCGCCGCAGAAGCAGAACAGGGGCTGGCCGTCGCCGGTGGTGCGCAGCGGGACGACGGTGGGGTGACGCAGGACGTCGGTACCGACATTGCGCAGGCGGACGGTGAACTCGGCGACGGTGGGGGCGTCGGCGACGGTGGAGGTGGGCAGGTCGACGCCGAGTTCGTCGGCGACCCTGGTGAGCAGCTCCTCGGCGATGAGGGAGTCGCCGCCGAGTTCGACGAAGTCGTCGTGGATCCCGACGTCGTCGAGGTGCAGGGCGGCGGCCCACACGCCGGCGACGGCCTCTTCCCACTGGTCGCGGGGCGGGTTCTGGTCGGGTTTCGGGCCGGTGGGGGCGGCGGGCAGGTTCAGCCGGTCGACCTTGCTGCGGTCGGTCCTTGGCAGCGCGGTGACCAGCATGACGACGGCCGGCACCATGTAGGACGGCAGCTTGGCCCGCAGCAGGCGCCGGATCGAGGCGGGCGAGACCCGGGCGCCGGTCGCGGGCACGACGTAGGCGACCAGGCGGGTGCGCTCCGTGGTCTTGTCGGCCACGACGACGGCCTCGAGCACGTCCGAACTCGCGAGCAGGGCGGACTCGATCTCGATCGGCTCGACGAGGTACCCGCGGATCTTCACGGCCGCGTCGTTGCGGCCGACGACCCGGAGCTGGCCGTCGGCGTCGATGCGCCCGAGGTCCCCGGTGCGGTAGGTGGGCGTGCCGTCCGGCCCGACACCGAACCGCGCGGCGCTCACCTCCGGCGCCCGCCAGTAGCCCCCCGTGATGAAGTGGCCCGCGACGACGATCTCACCGGTCTCCCCGGGTGGCATCTCGACGCCGTCCGGCGAGACCACCCGCACCGCGACGTCGACCACCGGCCGCCCGGCCGGCATCACGCCGTCGGGCAGGTCCTCGTCCGACCAGATCGGGGCGCAGGTCGCCGTGCCGAGCTCCGAGGCCCCGTAGGAGACCAGGAACGCCGCGGTCGTCGGCAGGTGGCGGCGGGTCAACGCGACGTCGCGGGCGTAGATCGCCTCGCCGACCGACATGACGAAACGGAGGTCGCCGAGCACCTCGTCCGGCTCGAGGCAGCCGAACACGGTCCGGATCAGCGCCGGCGTGGCCACGATGCCGGCCGGCCGGGTGGTGCGCAGCCAGTCGGCCAGGTCGCGCACGCCGCGGACCCGCGGGTCGTACATCTCGAGGGTGGCGCCGAAGACCAGGCCACCGAGCAACCGGTTCATCCCCGAGATGAACGAGTAGGGCAGCAACAGCGGCAGCGGGTCGCCCGGCACCGGCCGCATCACGTCCCGGACCTGGATGGCGTAGTGGATACCCAGCAGGGCGCGGTGGTGCCACACGACGCCCTTCGGCACCCCGGTCGACCCGGAGGTGAAGATGAGCACGGCCGGATCGGTGTCGGCCCGGCACGGCGCGGTCGACGCCACCCGGTCGGCCAGCGCCGGGGACCAGTCTGCGACGCGCTCGTCGCCGACGTCGACCGTCGCCACGATCCCCGGCAGCGCGGCGGCGGTCCGCTGCTCGGCGGAGCCGGCCGGCCCGGTGACGCAGACCGGGGCCCCGGCCAGGCCCACGACCTGAGCCAGGCGGTCGGGGGGAGTGAGGCCGTCGAGGGGCACACAGGGCCGGCCACTCGCGATGACGCCCAGGACGGCGGCGATCCCGCTCGCGTCGTGGGGCAACAGCACCGCGACGGGCGTGTCCGGGTCGGCCGCGGCCGGCTCCCGCAGGATGCGGTCGGCGACGACGTCCACCCAGGCGACGAGTTCGGCGAAGGTGACGGCACAGTGTGCATCGCGGACCGCCACGACGTCGCGGCAGACCTCGGCGACGGCGCGGATCCGGCCGACGACGTTCCCGAACCGGTCGTCGGGACGCAGCGGCGGCGGTGCCGGCAGCGGCACCGCCACTGACGCCGGCACCGGTACCGGCCCCGACGCCGGCCCCGACTGAGCGATCTGGCCTTTCCTCATGTCAGCCAGGTCGGTGGCCCTTGGACGGACGGTATTGTCATGGCGCCTCCCGGGCAGGCATTGGTATGGGAGCCGTGACCGCGTGCTCCGATCGGTTCAGATTCAACACGAACGACTTTGCGACCTGCCACCCACCTCCGTAGTAGTCATTAACGTTAATGCGTGGTTGCTGTGCGCCCCCGCTCTTGCGATTCGGCCCGCCACGAAGCGCCACCGCGACTTCCCGCCGCCAGTCCGTCGGTGCCGGTGGCGGAGTTCACACGAAACTGGTGGCACTTACGACTGGCCCTGCCCCTCGGGACCGAGGAACTGCCACCGAACGAGGAGCTGCCACCGAACGGGATACGGGATATCGACGACGCTCACGTCACTGTCTATCTGTGCCTCCGGGCCCGGTACGGGCAGGCCCGCCGACCGGCGATGTCGCGGTACGTTTACTCGACGAACCAGCGATCCTCCAGCCTGTGCCCGACACCGGGACGGGCGGAAGGCCGGCGCCTCGGCTCATCGCCTGATCATGCCTGGCCGCCGGCACGGAGACCCTGCCCCTGCGCGTGCCCGGGTCGTCGCCCGGCGCGGGTGGCGGCCGGTTCCGCGCGAGGTCCTTCCCTGAACACCCGATAGGTTGCAGACTTTCGTTCTGTGAGCATCCTCGACGACGCCCGCGAGGGCATGGACCTCGACGTCCGACCGCAGGACGACCTCTTCGGCCACGTGAACGGCCGGTGGCTCGCCGAGACGGAGATCCCGTCCGACCGCTCGAGCTGGGGCCCGTTCGTGCAGCTCGCCGATGCCGCCGAGCAGCAGGTCCGCGACATCATCACCGACCTCGCCGCGCAGGACCCGGCCACCCAGGGCGAGGACGCCCGGAAGATCGCCGACCTCTACAACTCCTTCCTGGATATCGACGCGATCGAGGCCCTCGGCCTGGACCCGGTGCGGTCGCTGCTGGACGCCGCACGTGGTCTGGGCGACGTCCGCGACCTCGCCGCGTTCCTCGGCGAACTCGAGCGCGACGGCGGCTCCGGGTTGTTCGGCTCCTACGTCGACACCGACGACCGCAACTCCGACCGCTACCTGTTCCACCTGAGCCAGGGGGGCCTCGGCCTGCCGGACGAGTCGTACTACCGCGACGACAGGTTCGCCGCGACGCGCGAGAAGTACGTCGCCTACCTGACCCGCATGCTCGGGTTGGGCGAGCACCCCGACCCCGAGGGCGCCGCGCAGCGGATCCTCGACCTGGAAACCCTGCTCGCGAAGGGTCACTGGGAACGGGCCGAGACCCGCGACGTCCAGAAGACCTACAACCTGACGACGACCGAGGAGCTGGCGGCGCTCTGCCCGGCCTTCGCCTGGGACGCCTACATCACCGGTCTCGGCGGGCAGCTCACCGGCCCGCACGCGACGCTGGCGGAGGCGTGCGTGCGGCAGCCGTCGTTCTTCGCCCACCTGTCGACGGTGCTGACCGACACGCCGATCGAGGGCTGGCGCGACTGGGTGGTGAGCCGCGTGCTGCGCTCGGCCGCGTCGTACCTGCCCGACCCGTTCGTCGAGACGCATTTCGACTTCTACGGCCGCACCCTCAGCGGCACGCCCGAGCTGCGGGCCCGTTGGAAGCGTGCGGTGGCGTTCGTCCAGGGCGCGATCGGTGAGGCCGTTGGCCGGGAGTACGTCGCCCGCCATTTCCCGCCGCGCGCCAAGGCGCAGATGGACGACCTCGTCGCGAACCTGCTCGCGGCGTACCGTGAATCGATCTCCCGGCTGGACTGGATGACGGAGGAGACCAAGCTCCGGGCGTACGACAAGCTCAAGACGTTCCGGCCGAAGATCGGCTACCCCGACCGGTTCCGGGACTATTCCGCCCTGCGGGTCCGCCGCGACGACCTGATGGGCAACGCCCGCGCCGCCGCCGCGTTCGAGACCGACCGGCAGCTCGCCAAGATCGGTTCACCGGTCGACCGGGACGAGTGGTTCATGCTCCCGCAGACCGTCAACGCCTACTACAACCCCGGCACCAACGAGATCTGCTTCCCGGCCGGCATCCTGCAGAAGCCGTTCTTCAGCCCCGACGCCCATCCGGCCGAGAACTACGGGGGCATCGGTGCGGTCATCGGCCACGAGGTCGGTCACGGCTTCGACGACCAGGGCGCGCAGTACGACGGCGCCGGCAACCTCAACGACTGGTGGACCCCCGCCGACAAGGCTGCCTTCGAGGTGAAGTCGAAGACCCTGGTGGAGCAGTACAACGCGTTCGAGTCGCNCAACCTGCCGGGCGAAAAGGTGAACGGCGCACTGACCGTCGGCGAGAACATCGGCGATCTCGGCGGCCTCACCATCGCCCACCAGGCCTTCGTCATCTCCCAGAACGGCGAGGCGTCACGCGACGACCGGCGCCGGCTGTTCATGAACTGGGCCTACGTGTGGCGCACCAAGCGGCGCCTCGAGCTCGAGCGGCAGTACCTCACCACCGACCCGCACAGCCCGCCGGAGCTGCGTGCCAACATCGTGCGCAACCTCGACGAGTTCCACGAGGTCTTCGATACCACCCCCGGCGACGGGCTTTGGCTGGACCCGACCGACCGCGTCCGAATCTGGTAGAGACGCCACCTTCCGAGGGATTCACAAAAGGCTCTTAACATTCAAGTCCGATATCGGTTTGACGCTATCCGAACCGGCTGAGGTACCGTCCCTCCCGCACCTTCACGCGTTCGGGGAATGACCAGAAGGGATCACCAGTGACCCAGCAGGAGCAGCAGGAGCAGCGCCAGCAGGTGGAGCAGCGGTTGCGCCAGAACTGGCAGCAGCTTCGCTACCGCATCCTTGACCAGTTCAATCAGGTCAGGTCGGCGGATCTCGATGCCGCGGCCGGCATCGATGACCTCGTCGCGCGGATTGCGGACAGGACGAACCACAGTGAGCAGTACGTCGAGAACCGTCTGCGGCAGTTGACGGGCGTCGGCGCCGGCCAGCAGCGCCAGTCGTTCGGCGTCCGGCAGTAGCCCTGACGAGGTCAGGTCGATCAGGCCTCGGCGCACCGTAGGCAGGCCGGTGCGCCACCGAGCCGACGTTCGCTACTCGGCGCGCGTTCTCGGGAAGGCTAACGGCGTGTTCGTGGCGACGCGCACCAGCGACCTCACCAAGGCAGTTCTGCCGTTCCTCCTGACCGTCACCTGCTGACGGTCAGCGCGGGCGCGGCGGCGGCCGCTCGGTCCCCCGGGCGACCGTCGCCGTGCCCGGCTCGCGGGTGTACCACGCTCGTCGGCGCCCCTGGTGTAGCACTGAGTTCGTGCAGCCTCTCCCGAGCGGCCGGCCGCCTTCGGCCGGCCAGCCTCCTTCGGCCGTCCAGCCCGTTTCGGTCGTCATCGTGCACCGTGACCAGCCGGCGCGGCTCGTCGACACGATCGACGCGTTCCGCGCGCAGGACGTCCCAGTCGCGATCACGATCGTCGACAACGGATCGGCGGTCCCGCCACCGGTCGAGGCCGCCGACGTCGCGGTCGTGCTGGCCGGCGGCAACCTGGGATTCGGGCCGGCGGCCAATATCGGCTTTCGGGCGTTCCTCGCCGACGAGGACGCGGGCGAGTGGGTGGTGCTCGCGCCGCACGACGCGCTGCCCGAGCCCACCTGCCTGAGTCACATGCTGAGCGTGCTGGCGCAGCAGCCACGAGCGGGGCTGGCGTGTGCCGACGTCGGCGACGGAGCGACACCGGTCCTCGACCCCTACTTCGGCGGGATCCTCGCGCCCGCGAGCGTCGACGAGGGCTGGGAGCCGGCCGGCCACCCGCACGGCACGCTGATGTTCGCCCGCCGCGCCTGCCTCGACGAGGTCGGGATCTTCGACGAGCGCTACTTCGCGTACTGCGAGGAGGCGGACCTCGCGCTGCGAGCGAGGTCCGCCGGCTGGGAATCCGGACTCGTGCGCGGCGCGATGGTCACCAACCCGCACATCAGCTCGACCTCCGCGGCGATCGACTACCTACAGCTTCGCAACACCCTGCTGCTCGTGCGGGAACACTCCGGCCGCTACCACGCGTTCATCCGACTCTGCATCGCGCTGTGGCACCTCGCCTCGGGCGCCGTCGTACCGGCCCGGCGCGGCCCCTACTGGCACCTCGAAGGACGCCTGCGCGCGCTCCACGACTTCCTCCATGGCCGCTTCGGCCCGCCGCCTGCGCACCTGCTCGTCAAGCGCTGACATCGCCGGCCGGTGCACCCGACAGGCCCAGGTCCTTCGCGGTCTCGACGACATTGCGAACGGCGGGGCTGTCCTCGCCCGTTCGCCAGATCAGGAGCTGATCCAGCCGGCCCCACGAGGCGGGGTCCGCGAGCGGGACCGCGACGACGGCCCGGTGCCGGTATCTCGGCACCGCCCGGGAGGCGGTCAGCGCGATGCCCTCGCCGGTCTCGACCCGGGTGGCGAGTTCGTCGCGGCCGTGGATGGGCGGACGGCGGACGGTGATGGTGATTCCGGCGGTCTGCCAGAGGGTGGCGGGATCCGGGCCGGTCAGGATGAAGGTCTCGCCGTCGAGGTCCTCGAGGTCGATCGCGGACCGGCGGGCGAGGGGATGCCCGGCGGACACGAAGACCGTGTCGAGCATGAGGACGTCGAAGCGGTAGGCGTCGAGCCCCGCCAATAGCTCTCCCCAGCACATGCCGAGGGAGCTGCGCCCGGCCAGAACCGACGCCGCGATCTTCTGGTTCGGCTTCTCCCGATACTCGAGCCTGAGGTCGGGGTGCCGGGACCGCAGCGACCGTACGAGCGACGAGACGACGTCGAAGTGGTTGCTGGCGTGGAGAAGACCGACAGTGCCGGTGGTGCCGTTCGCCGTGTCGGCGACGACGGCTCGGAAGGTCTCGATGCTGGCGAGGACGAGGCGCGCCTGGTCGAGCAGGGGCCTGGCCTCCGGGGTGAGGGCGACGCGGCGGCTGGTGCGCGCGAACAGCCGGATGCCGACGCTGGCCTCGAAGTCCTGCAGGCGCTTGCTGACGCCGGAGGTGCTCAGGCCCAGCCGGGCGGCGGTCCGTCCGAAGTGCAGCTCGTCGGCGAGGGCGACAAACACCTCTAAGTGATCGATTCCCACGCGGAGGATCGTCCCCGAACGGGAAACGATGCGTCAACCGGACGACTCTTGATCCCAGACTGAGGCAGGCGGGAAGCTCGCGGGGCCGGCCAACGCGCGAGGTCTCTGCGGCATCGGTCGATCAAATACCCGGATGACGGTCCCGCAACGAGGGGAGCTGGTATGGACGATGACCCGAACTGCTTCACCCCCGCCGACGACGGCCTCCATACTCCGTCGGACAACTATTATGAGACCGAGACATTCTGGTTCTCGTTCTTCGTGCCGGACCGGGCGCTGGGAGCCTGGCTCTACGCGTCGGTCAAGCACAACGCCGGGGGAACGGCAGGCGGCTGCTGGATCTGGGACGCCACCGGTAGCGCGCCCTGGGATATTCCGTTCTACGAGCAGTTCGCGCACCTCAAGGCGCCAAGCCAGCCGTCGCCGGGCGTCCTTGCGTTTCCGACCGGGATGACGGTGCAGGTTCGCGAGCCCGCCACGTCCTATCGCCTCGGTTATGACGACCGGAACCGGTGCCGGGTCGACCTGCGGTTCGACGCACTCGAACCGCCGGTGCCGCTGCGCCGGGGGGCGCCGCCGTATCCGAAGGCCTCGCACTATGACCAGACCGGGCACGTCACCGGCCACCTGCTGCTCGACGGTGAGCGGGTCGAGGTCGACTGCTACGCCATGCGGGACCGCTCCTGGGGACCCCGGACCGAGCGCGGCTACCGGCGTGTCGGCTACACCTGGGCCGCCTCCCCCGGGCTGAGCCTGCTGACCTACACGTCGCCGGAGGCGCATCAGGGCGGCACGGTCCCGGAGCGCGTGCACTCCGGCTACGTCCGCCGCGACGGCAAGCTCGCCCAGATCGTCGAGGGCCGCCGCACGGTACACCGCGATCCGGAGCAGGGCTGGATCACCGGCGTCGATCTCGAGGTCGTCGACGAACACGGCCGCGCCACCGTCGGCCGGGCCGAAGGCACAAGCCGCATGATCCTTCCCGGCGGTACGACGGTCTGTATCAACACCTCGCTGCGGTGGACTGTCGACGGCCGCACCCTGCACGGCGAGGACCAGGACGTCTGGCCGATCGACGAGTGGCGGCTGCGCCGCCGCGGGAGCGTCGCATGAGCAGCCTGACCCTGCCCGCCGCCATCCTGGAATGGATGGAGAAGGCGGTCGGACATCCGGTCCTGAGCGCGACGCGGATACCGGGCGGCGGCACCCGCCAGGGCTGGTTCATCGACGTCGACGCCAGCAGCAACGGCAACGGCAACACGGACGGGATCGGCGACACCGGCGGGAAGCTGTTCCTGCGCTACAGCCCGCAGCCGCTGCCCGCCCGCAGCGCCTTCCATCGGCTGGCCACCGAGGCCGAGGTGATTCGGGCCCTGGGCGGCGCCGGAATCGCGGTTCCCGCCGTGTATGCGGTCCATCCGGTGGAAGAGGCGGTCCTCCTCGAGCGGGTGCCGGGAGACACCTGGTTCTACCGCCTCCGCGACCCCGACGAGCAGGTCCGGGTGGCGCAGGACTTCATCAGGAGCCTGGCCAAAGTCCATCGCCTCGATCCCGCCCGGCTGGACATTCCTGGGCTCGGGCCGGTGCGATCGGCGCGGGAGCATGCCCTGGAGCGCATCGCGCAGATCCGCCGGCGCGCCACCGCCCCGGACGGGTCGATCGACCCCCTGGTCCGCCTGTCGGCGGACTGGCTGGAAGCCCACGTGCCCGACTACGACGGCCCCGTCGTCCTGGTCCAGGGCGATACCGGGCCCGGCAATTTCCTGTACCAGGACGGACGGGTCACGGCCGTGCTGGACTGGGAACTGTGCCATTTCGGGGATCCGATGGACGACATCGCCTGGTTGTCGCTGCGGACCGTGCAGGACACCTTCACCCACCTGCCCGACCGCCTCGCCGAATACGAGAAGCTCTCCGGCCACGCGATCGACGTCGACCGAATCCGGTACTACCGGGTCTTCGCGGAGACGACGATGGCGACCCTCACTCCCCACGAAGGCCCCGGCGTCCCGGCGGTGGACGGCGAACAGCGGGCCGCCGAACAGTCGGCTGCCGAGAAGCCGGCTGCCGAGCAGGACGTCGGCAACCTCATGCTCTATCTCCAGCTCCATCGCCGGCTGTGGCTGGAGGCGTTGAACGCCGTCATGGGTCTCGAGCTCACCAAACCGGTCATGCCGGAGCCGGCGGAACCACGCGACTGGCAGCCCCTGTATGCCGACGTGCTGGCGATGCTGCGCACGATCACGCCACGGATCACCGACCCATTGGCGTCCCAGTGGCTGAAGGGAATAGCACGGATGGTCCGGCACCTGCGGGAGCTGGACGCCTGCGGCCGGGAGCGCGACGAGCTGGAGCAGTCTGACATCGCCCTGCTTCTCGGGTACCACCCCTCGTCACTGCAGGCGGGGCGGGACGCTCTCGCTCGGGCGAACGCCGTCCGGCGGGTCAGCGACGAGGATTTCACGCGCTACCTGTGGAACCGGGTGATGCGGGACGACCATGTGATGCGCCATGCGTCCGGGGCCCTGCACTTTCGCACCTGGCCGCCCCTGACCGACGTGTCCTGAGAACGCCCCCCTCAACCACCACGGAGTGATCATGACTGAGACCGAGAGTGACACCGAGACCGGGCCCGTCGCCCACGCCTGCCCGGTCGTGGACTATGTCACCGGCCCGCCACCCGCACCGGCGTTAACCCTGTTCCAGCGCATGGACGACCATCAGGCGGCCGGCCGCCCCGCTGTCCGGACCGACGAGGCGGGCGGGTACTGGATCTTCACGGACCATTCCGTGATCCTCGACGGGCTCCAGCAGCCCGACCTCTGGTCGAACTCGGTGATCGTCCCCACGGAGCCGGATCCGCCTTACCGATGGATCCCGATCATGCTTGACCCGCCGGAGCACACGAAATGGCGCCATCTGCTCGGATCGTACTTCTCGCCGGGCCGGACGAAGGCGATGAAGGCCGGCCAGCACCGGCTCGCGGTCGAGCTCATCGAGAGCCTGCGTGACCGCGGCGAGTGCGACTTCGTGCACGACTTCGCGCAGGTGTTCCCCAGCACGATCTTTCTGGACATCATGGGGATGCCGCGGGAACAGCTCGGCGAGTTCATGCAGTGGGAACACATGATCCTGCATGAGAACAACGACAGCGATCCCGACGGCTCGGTGCGGCTCGCGGGCATGCAGGCCGTCCAGACCTACTTCGCCGGCCTCGTCGCCGAGCGGCGGGCGAACCCCGATCCCGATGCCCAGGACGTCGTCAGCGCCGCGATCTCCTGGGAGATCGACGGGGAGCCGGTGACCGACGCCGACGTGCTCAACTGCCTGCTGCTGCTGTTCATGGCCGGCCTCGACACCGTCGCCGGCCAGTCCTCCTACATCCTGCTGCACCTGGCCACGCACCCGCAGGACCGGGCCCGGATCGTCGCCGAGCCCGAGCTGATCCCCCACGCCGTGGAGGAACTGCTCCGGGCATATCCGATCGTGCAGACGGCCCGCAAGGCCACCCGGGACGCGGAGTTCCACGGCTGCCCGATCAGGAAGGGGGACATGGCGGCCTTCCCACTCTCCGCGGCCGGCCGGGACGAGCAGGCCTATCCCGACGCCAGGCGGGTCGATCTCGATCGCACGACGGTCCGTCATCTTTCCTTCGGTGGCGGCCCCCACCGCTGCCTCGGTTCCCACCTGGCTCGCCAGGAACTCGCCGTGCTGGTACAGGAATGGCACCGTCTCATTCCCGACTACGAGCTCGCCGAGATTCCCCTCGAGCACGGCGGCGGGGTGTGGGGCCTGGAGTCCCTGCCCCTGCGGTGGGCCGTCTGACGCCGGCTCGGCAACGAGGCGGTCAACCAGGCCCGCCGCATTCGCGGCACCGATCGTTGAAAGGGAGAACCATGGCCACCGACTTCTCCTACCGGCTCTACATCGACGGGACGTGGTCCGACGGTGAGGGCGTAGCGCAGCTCGAGGTCCTGAATCCGGCGACCGAGGAGGTCATCGGCCGGGTGCCGCAGGCGACCCGCGCCGACGTGGCACGGGCCATCGAGGCCGCCCGGCGGGCCTTCGACGACGGGCCCTGGCCGCGGATGACACCCGGGGAGCGCGCCCGGATCATGCTGCGCATGGCGTCGGTGATGGAACGGCGACTGGCCGAGATCGTCGACCTGAACATCGTCGAGGCGGGGTCGGTCCGCTGGCTCGCCGAATCCATCCAGGTGGGCATCCCGGTCACGCACCTGCGCGACATGGCCGAGCGGGTGATGCCGTCGTTCGCCTGGGAGAAGCCGCTCCTGCCGTTCGTCGGCGCCGGAATCGGTCAGGGCGTCCTGCGCCGCGAGCCGTTCGGCGTCGTCGGGCTCATCTCCGCCTACAACTTCCCGTTCTTCCTCAGCATGATGAAGCTTGCGCCCGCCCTCGCCGCCGGGTGCACCGTCGTGCTGAAGCCCGCTCCCACGACCCCGCTCGAGTCCTTCCTGATCGCCGAGATCGCCGAGGAGGNCGGGCTTCCTCCCGGCGTGCTCAACGTCGTCACCGGCGACGTCGAAGCCGGTCAGGAACTGACCAGCAACCCGATGGTCGACCTCGTCAGCTTCACCGGCTCGGACAGCGTCGGCCGGCTGGTCTACAGCCAGGCCGCGCCCACCCTGAAGAAGGTCGTGCTGGAGCTCGGCGGCAAGTCGGCGAACATCATCTGCGACGACGCCGACCTCGACTTCGCGCTCGCCGACGTGCTGGCCGGCATCACCCTGCACGCCGGGCAGGGCTGCTCCCTGCTCACCCGCACCCTCGTGCACCGCTCCCGGCACGACGAACTCGTCGAGAAGGTCACCGCCGCGCTGGCCCAGGTCAAGGTCGGCAACCCCGTCGAGGCCGACACCGCCATGGGCCCGCTCATCAGCGAGGCGCAGCGGGCCAAGGTGGAGGAGCTCATCCGCACCGGCGAGAAGGAGGGCGCCCGGATCGTCTTCGGCGGTGGCCGGCCGGCCGGGCTCGACCGGGGGTACTTCGTCGAGCCGACGCTGTTCACCGGGGTCGACAACGCCATGACCATCGCGCGCACGGAGTTCTTCGGCCCCGTCGGTGTGATCATCCCGTTCGACGACGATGCCCACGCCGTCCGGATCGCCAACGACAGTCCGTACGGGCTCGCCGCGGCCGCCTGGGCGAAGGATCCGATCCGCGCGTACGACCTCGCCAAACAGCTCCGCGTCGGATTTGTCACGATCAANGGCGGCGGCGGTGGCCTCAGCCCGCACACCGCCTTCGGCGGCTACAAGCAGAGCGGACTGGGCCGCGAATGGGGCGAGCACGGACTCGACGAGTTCCTCCAGACGAAGTCGGTCGTCTGGGGCGTGGCGCGCGGCTGACCCCGCCGCGGCCCCGACAAGCGGAGAGGAAAGCATCGTGGCTGCCGCCGAACCGCCGGTCCCGCCGGCGCTGGTCGATCCCAGCGGCGTGTGGGTCTTCAACTGGGTGATCCCGTTCCTCGGCGGACTGATCATCGTCCTGGCTGTCGCCGACACCATCCGGCGGCGGCGTCTGACGTGGGGTTTCCTGTTTCTGACGAACAGCATGCTGGTCTACTGGATGGAGACCGTCGGCGACTGGGGTCAGCAGCTCGTCTACAGCCCTGCCTTCGCCCAGCATCATCTGCTCGACTGGCTGCCGATCAAGACGCCGCACGATCCGCTGTTCATGCCCTTCGCCTACGCGTGCTACTGGACGGTGCATGCCTTCATCGTGCTGCGCATCGGCCAGTTCCTCGTGCGGCGTTTCGGGTGGAGCCTGCTGCAGGCCATCGCCGTACTCGCGATACCGGTGAACTACACGTGGGACTTCCTCGTCGAAAGCCTGGCCGCCGCGATGGGATGGTGGGTCTACGACCCGGGGTTCGGTCCGCACATCGAGTTCGGCAACGGCGGCAAGTTCACCGTGCTGTGGACGATCGGGCTGATGTCGTTCTGGCCGAACCTGATCGCCTACTGGGCCGGCAAGCCGCCGGTCCGCGCGCTCAACTATTTCGAACGCTTCTTCGGGCTGGAACGCTTCACCACTCCACGACGTGGCGAACCCGAGACGCCGACATCCGACCCCGGCACGCCGCTGACGGCGGGCGGCCCGGGTGACGCTGCCGTGCTTGTCCGGCAACCCCGGCAACTCACCAGTCAGCGGCGGCTCGATCGACGGCAGGAATACGACGCCTGGCTCGACTTCGACGTCACCATACCGAGGTGGAAGTTCGAACTCGCCCGCTTCGGCGCGTGGTTCGTGGTCTTCCAGGTCACCTTCTTCGTCATGCTCGTCCTGCCGCTGGTCGCGATGCGCGCGCTGACCGGCCACGACAGCGTCTACGTTCCCTAGCCGAGGAGGATTTGATGAGCACGGGCACGCCCGACGACGATCCGCTCGGGATCCAGGCGAAAATGCTGCCGCCCGCGGACGGCGCGGCCCTGCGGCGAGAGTCCGCGTGGGTCTTCGCCTGGTGCATGGGCCTGACGGCGGCGCTGTTCGTCCTGGTCTATCTGCTGACCTGAGCGGGAACGCGCCGCCCGCGCTGGCAGGCGACCGTGGTCAATGTCCGGTGAGCCGGTCCGTCCGGGCGGGGCCGGACGGTCGACTCACCGCGGCCACCACGGCCACCGCGGCGAGGACCACCAGGACCCCGATCTCGACGGCGACGCTGATCGCGGCGTCCGGGGAGGGCGTGAATCCGTGCTCCTCGAACCCGGCGACGCCGGTCGTCCGAGACAGCACGAAGCCGACCAGCGCGCCCCCGGACAGGCCCGCGGCCAGGACGGACAGCAGGACCGACCCGGGTAGCGCCACGCTGACCACGAGCAGGAACGCGACGGCGAACGAACCCCCGGCCTGGACGAGGAACGCGGGGCCGATGGTGTGGATGTGGCGGTAGCCGTGGTTGGCGTACAGGTCGTAGTGGATGTAGCCGCTCCAGGCCAGCAGGGTGGCCACGACGACCTTCGTCGCTCCCCCGACGATCTGCGCCGGCCCGGCCGGGGCCGATCCCGGCGCGCCGGGCCCGCCCGGCGCCGAGAGCGTCTCCGTCTCCGCCCCCGTCCCCGCCTCCGTCTCCATCTCCGACGCGCTCACGAGAGCACACTGTCCTTGATCGCCAGGGTGGTCTGGCCCTGGACGTGGCTGACCTCGCGGATGCCGAGCGCGGCCCGCAGCCGGCCGGCGGGCAGGGTCTGCGGCGTCGGTGCCGGGCCGACCCCGGGCCGGGGCAGGGGGTAGGCGGTCGTCGTGGCGCTGTGGAAGGTCACGGTGCCCTCGGTTTTCGTGAACAGCTGGTGGACGTGGCCGTTGAGGCAGGTCACCGAGGAGAACCGTCGCAGGTGACTCAGGGCCTGCGCGGCGTCGTCGGTCCCCCAGCCCCACTCCGGGTACATGGCGAACAGCGGGATGTGGGAGAAGACGAGGATCGGTGTGTCGCTGGACAGGCCGGCGACATCCCTGCGGACGAAGTCGAGCTGGTCCGGGCCGAGATGACCGAGCTTCTCCAGGCTCAGGGTGTTGACCAGTGCGAGGACGTGGACGCCCTTGAGGTCGAAGCTGTACCAGCCGTCACCGGCGGAACCGGCGCCGAAGGTCGACAGATAGCCCCGGCCGTGGTCGTGGATCGCGTCGTGCTCCCCCGGCACGGTGTGCACGCTGCCGGCGCGCACACCGCCGAGCATCTGCTTGACCTGGTCGAACTGGGCGGCGGTGGACAGGTGGGTGAGATCACCGGTGTGCATGACGAAGTCCGGCCGGTAGGGCAGCGCGTTGACCTGGTCGATCGCGTGGGCGAACGAGCCGGTGACGTCGGGGTTCGCCGTTCCGGTGAAGCCCAGGTGGCTGTCGCTGACCTGGACGAACCGCAGTGTGGCGGTGTCGTCGGCCGCCGCGGCGGCCGACGTCGTCCCGCCGACGACCGAGCTGATCACCTCGCCGCCGACGACGCTGAGTGCCACCGCCGCGCCGAACCACGCGCCGTGGCGGGCCAGCTGCCGCCGGCTCATGCCACCCGGCTCCGGCCGACCCGCCCCACCCTGCCGATCCGCCCCACCCTGCCGATCCGCCCCACCCTGCCGATCCGCCTCACCGGGCCGGGCGCCACGGGGGTCACGCCCGTCGCCGGCGCTCACGGGGTCACCACCACGGTGCCGAGCATGAACGGGTGGATGGTGCACAGGTAGGCGTACTGACCGGCCTTGGTGAACGTGTACTGGTAGGTCGCCCCCTGGTCGAGGGTCGGTGAGTCCGGGCCCGCCCCGCTCTTCGCGGTGACCGTGTGCGGATCGGAGTCCTGGTTCGTCCAGGTGACCGTCGTGCCAGCCTTCACCGTGACGGTCGCCGGCGAGAACGCGAAGTTCTGGATCGCCACCCTGGTAGCCGACACCGGCTTTCCGGCCGCCGTCGCACCACCCGCGCCCGGCGCACCCGTCGCCATCCCGGACATGCCCGGCATCGGGGCCGGCGTCGAGGCCGGCGTCGTGCCACCGCCCGCCCCGGCCCCCGACGTCGCCGTCGGGGTCGCGGCGGGAGCGTACGCAGGCGCCGCGGCCGACGCCGCCCCGCCCGACCCGCTGCCGCAGGCCGCAAGACCGGGAAACGCCACCGCCAGAACGGCGACCGCGAACAGCCGCCGCGGTCGGCGCATCGTGGAAGAACACCACATCGGATAGCTGCCTTTCCGGCCCGTCCTCCGGGCCAGTGCCGTGGGTCCACCGTGTTCGGCTCGTGGACCGCGTCTGTCATCGCGGTCATCAATAGCCGGGGTGGTTACACGGCCCGGGCGATCATCTGATCATCCGGTGGCAGTCGATCGTCTGGGGCGTGGCGCGTGGCTGACCCCGCCGCGGGGATTCAGGGCGCGGCGCGCCAGCGCGGGTCCCGGCCGAGCAGCGCGGCAAGGTTGTCGACCGGGTCGAGAGTCGGATCCTCAGGCAGCGGCGGCCGATACACGCCACCTGGACCGTTGAGCCCGCTGCCCGGCCGGGTGATCCTGCGGGCGATGGGCAGCGCGGCACGAGTGAGCTCGTCCGGCGCGGCATAGGGGCGGTCCAGCGCCCGGGCGAGGTCCCAGCGGTGTACCAGCATGTCGACAAAGTGCACCGCGGTGACCTCGTGCGTGGGAACCTCGCGGCCGACCTTCGGGACGGTGATCTGCGGGCCGGCCTGCTCGAGCGTCGCGACCCAGCGAGCCGCGATCAGCGCGAAGTCGGCGCGCGGGTCCTGATCGCCGGCCGCGTCCGCCGGCAGCGCGCCGCGCGCCAGCGCTGAGACCCGTTCGTGCTCGGAGTTCATGTGGCTCACCAGGTCCAGCACTGTCCAGCCCGCACACGGCGTCGGGTTGGCCAGCGCGGCGTCCGGGATCGTCACGACCTCGCGGCCGACGAGGACAAGGGCGGCGGCGTCGAGCCGCAGCAGGTCAGGCACTGTGTACCTCCGGGTCGCACATCCCCACGCCCGGCCGTGCCGATGTTACTTTTCGTGATTGACCGGACTCCTGACGGAGCCTACAGACGGCCCCGTCCCGGCCGAGTGCCCGACTACCCGGGGGCAACTGCGGACGCTGACCGCATCCGCTCCCGGCGCCTTGTTCGACGCAGCCCGCCCTCGTTTTCGGACCGGCCAGTCGGCCATTGCCGGTAGGCTCTGCGGCGTGCCAGCGTGGAAGACGATCGAGCAGGCAGAACCGGAGTTCGCCGGGCGGGTGCGGCGGCTGTTCGATGCCGGTCGCCACAAGACCATCGCAACGCTGCGCGCCGATCGCTCGCCCCGTATCTCGGGCATCGAGTGCGAGTTCACCGACGGCGACCTCCGCTTCGGTTCGATGACCGACGCCCGCAAGGGCGCGGATCTTCACCGGGATCCCCGCTTCGCGCTACACGGCCCCACCTTCCACCCCGAGCAGGGCAGGGAGAGCGACTGGCCGGGCGAGGCGAAGATCGCCGGGCGGGCCGTTCCCGCTAACCCGGTGACCACGGCCGAGGCGAGCGAGCATGCCGACGGAGAGATGTTCGTCGCCGACATCACCGAGGTCGTCGTCACCCGCCTCAACGCCGAGGCCACCGGACTCGTCATCGAGTCATGGACGCCCGAACGAGGACTCCTGAGGGTCGAGCGGAAGTAGGGCCGCACCCGGCATCGTCCATGGGATCCCCCGGGCGGGCTCGGGCGGCCCGGGGGCCCTGACGCGAGATTCCGTGCCGCCAGTTGCAACCCCCCTCGGGGTCGGCTACTGGCTGGAGTGGGGGACGAGGGTCCGTTCGGGAGCCATGCCGCGGCGCCGTCCACGGATGGTGTGCCGGTGCGCGGGCCGGGTGGGCGGGACGGTGTTGACGTCGGCGTACGGGGTGTTCCTACGGACCTGGTAGACCCAGCTCCTGCTGACCGTCATGCCCTGCGCGGCGAGTACCGCGACCGTCTTGGTGACCGACCCGCCGGTCTGGTCGAGGGTGCGCGCGATCGCCTCGCGTTTCGCTGCCGGGTCCGCCGCGCCGTCCAGCCCGGCGGGCGACGCCGCATCCGGCCGGTCGGCCTCGACCCGATCGACACCCGCCCGATCGGCACCCGCCCGATCGGTGTCGTCGTCCTCCTGGGGCGAGGGTCCACGGCTGTCGGTCCGGCTCGGGTGGTCAGCGACGTCTGGCGCCGGGGCCGGCGAAGGCGCCGCCGTGGTGGCTTCATCGGCGGTGACGGTGGAAGCGGTGACGGCGGCCGTGGTGAGGGCGGGCTCGGTGACGGCGGCCGTGGTGACGGCGGCCGTGGTGACGGTGGGCTTGGTGACGGTGGGCTTGGTGACGGTGGGCTTGGTGATGGTGGGCTTGGTGATGGTGGGCTCGGTGACGGCGGGCATCGGGCCACGTTGCGGTGGGATCGGTAGGACGGTGGTGACCGGATCGCCGACGGTTCGGCGTCCGGCCGGATGGATCTGACGCATGAGCAGCTCGTAGGAACCGAGCAGGGCCAGCGGCGGCCAGCCGGCGATGATCCGGGCGGTGACCGTGGGTTCGGCGTGTAGCACGTTCGCGGCCAGCGATGCGCAGGCTCCGAGCGCCAGCAGGAGGTAGGCCAGCCAGGACCGGTTCCGCCCGGCGCGCCGGTCCGCCAGCATCGCCATCGACGCGGCCACGATCAGCCCGTCCACGCTGAACGGCAGCACCGCCGCGGTCATCGAGTCCTCCCCGTGCGCGATCGCGACCCCGCGCATGTGCCGATAGGACACGAAGGCCGCCACCACCGCCACCGTCGCCACCGCGACCACCGTGGTGACCCGGATCGCCCGCTCCGCCCGGAGGCCGGAGGATCGACCCTCGCTCACCGGTTGATCACCGTCCACACCGATCTCCTCGTCTGCTTCGGAATGCCTCGTCAGGACACATTTTGCGCCGAAGCCGATCGCGTGGTCCGGACACCCCGATCGATGCGGAATGCCAGTATTCGCCCTGGTGCCAACCGTGATAAAAGCGTCCGCCTACGCATTTCTCAGGTCACCATCGGCGACCGTCAGCCCTGACCGTTCGGATCGGATCTGTTGCAGGCAGTCGGTCCTCTGGTCGGGCCGGCTCGGTGTGAGCCCCGACGATCCGGCCGCTTACCGCGCTTCCCAGGGGGCGTCGTCGCCCATCTTCTTGTAGTACTTGGCGAGGTGGTTCCTGGCCCGGGTGATATCGGCCGCGGGTAGATTCACGCCGCCGCGCGAGCCCTGCATGACCGCCGCCGCCGCCATCACCCCGCGAGGAACGACCGTCAGCTCGCCGTCGATCACATCAGCGATAAGCAGCTTGTAACCGGTGAACTCGTCTTTCTTCTCCTGGTCGTACCAGACGTGCGCCTCGCGGTACTTGCCGTTGGGGGCGTCCTGGGCCTCGGCCCAGCGCCGGACCCGCTTCTCCGCCGCCGCGCCGTTCCAGGCACGCGTGCGGTCGGCCAGCGGAAGATCCTTGAATGGCGTGACGGACATACCTGCCCCCTCGGGGGCGCCTCCAGATCATTCGGCCGGGCTGGGCGAGCGGCCGGGCTGGGTGAGGCGGCGTGTGTGGTTGCGGGGGCCTGTCGCGTTCCTTGATCGTGACCGTCGAGGTGTGCAGGTGCGAGCATGATCGCGGAAGTCGAGGTCCGGCCCGGCGGCATGGCGCGGTTCCGCGGAACACCGGGCGTCGGGCTCGGGGCTGGTGCTCGCAGACAAATCCCGCCTTCATGCCTTTCTGCGCCTTCCTGAACACGGAATCGAGCCGAGGGCTCGTGCCACTTCTCGGGCCGAAAACCGTACCCAAGCCTCGGCACGATCTGGCCGCGTTCTGACCGCAAATCGGTACGGAGCGCCGGGCTGGGTTAGTGGCCCAATGCCGGGTATGGCGGCGCCAGGTGCACGACCTCCACGTCGACCACCGCGAGGACGGCCGGAGGACGGTCGTTCTCCCGCCGACACGCGGCTGACTCGCCGAGACCGAGATCAAGGCCGCGATCGCGCGAGAGGCACGGCTCGCATCGACCTGAGGAGGCTGAGCGACGATCGCGGTCCACATCGGTACCTCGGGATGGAGCTACGGCCACTGGGAAGGCGTGCTCTACCCGCCGGGGACGCCGCCCGGCCGCCGCCTTGCTGTCTACGCGGCCGAGTACGACACGGTCGAGTTGAACGCCAGTTTCTACCGCTGGCCGGCCGACGCGACGTTCGCTCGGTGGCGCCGCCGGCTCCCGCCGGGCTTCGTGATGTCGGTGAAGGCGTCGCGTGGGTTGACCCACGCCAAGCGGCTCTACGCACCGGAGGCCTGGACGGGTCGGATCGCGGGCGCCTGGCATGAACTGGCCGACCGGCGAGCGGCAGTCCTGGTGCAGCTCGACGGGCGCCAGAGCCGCGACGACGCCCGGTTGGAGTACTTCCTGGCCGGGGTGCCGCCGTGGATGCGGGTGGCGGTCGAGTTCCGCCATCCAAGCTGGCACGACGAGGCGGTCTACCGGATCCTCGAACGGTACGGCGCGGCCTACTGCGTCATGAGCGGCGCCGGCCTGCCGTGTGTCCTGCGGGCCACCGCGCCGTTCGTGTACGTGCGCCTGCACGGCCCGGACCCCACGACCCTCTACGCCGGTTCCTACGACGACGACGCGCTGCGCTGGTGGGCCGGCCGCATCAACGAATGGTCCGGCGGCGGCCTGGATGTCTACGCCTACTTCAACAACGACGGCCACGGCTACGCCGTCGACAACTCCCGCCGACTGCGCCACCTGTGTGGCGCGTGAGCGGTACTCGCACAGGCGGGGTCCAGGCGGAGGTGCTCAGGCGAGAAGACTGGACAGATGATGACCGACGAGCCGTCGCAGCACCCCGCGCAGGGCCCCTGGACCACCCTGGACGTGCGCGTCAGCGCGCCGGTCGCCTGGGTCCGGTTCAACCGGCCGGCCGCGCACAACACCGTCACCACGACCATGATGATCGAGATGCACGCCGTGCTCACCGACCTCGCCCGCGACGACACGCTATCCGTCGTCGTCCTCACCGGCACCGGCCGGACGTTCTGCCCGGGCGCGGATCTGACGGCGGTGCTCACCGACCACGACCCCGACCTCCCACCGGTGGAGGTCTACCAGTCGGCGACCCTGCTGCACGAGATGCCGCAGCTCACCATCGCCGCGGTCAACGGCGGCTGCGCCGGCGCCGGGTTCGGCTGGGCGGCGGCGTGCGATCTGCGGGTCGCCGCCGCCCGCGCCCGTTTCTCCGTCGCGTTCCCCCAGCTCGGACTCACCAGCGAGCTCGGCCTGCCGTGGACGTTGTCCCGCGCGCTCGGTGGGGCCGCGGCGCGTGACCTCTGCTTCCTCCCGGCAAAACTGACCGCGGACGATGCTCGGCGGATCGGGCTGGTGGCCCGGGTGTTTCCCGACGACCGGTTCGAGGCGGAGGTCACCGCGATGGTCACCGAGCTGGGCGCGCGCCCGCTGAGATCCGTGCGCGGAACGAAGGCCAACCTCCTGTTGGCCGAACGCAGTGGCCTGGCGGAATTCGTCGACGCCGAGGCTCGGCGCCACCAGAGTTTCTTCACCGGATGAGACGCCGACCGGCCGGTGGCACCGAGATCGTGCGGCGAGCACCGGGGCTCAGGCGACCTTCGGATACTGCTTCTTGAGCCGCTCGATGAGGGCGAGCGCGGTCTGCTCGTCGCGGGCCACCGCACCCCAGCCCTCGATGAACATGCCGTCGTAGCTCAGCCCGACCCAGCGCCCGGTGAGGCGGTCGCCGTGCGGATTCAGCGCGAGGAACAGCGATCCCTTCGAGCGAACCGGACCCTCGGAACTGACGTACCAGCCCATGATGATCTCTTCGTCGAAAATCTGTAATTCACCCCACCAGAGGTACCCGCCCTCCTCGGTGGGCAGTCCGCGAGTGATCGCCTCTATGTGGATCTTCGCTCCGGACTGCTCCAGGCTCGCCTCCTGCGAGGAATGGATCTCCTCGCCGTCCCGGAACGTCTGCCAGGCCGTCCACCAGCGACCGGACAGGTCGACGCCGCCACCGGCCCGGCGGCCCACGCCGCCCGGCGACGGCACAGGTGCGGGCAGTTGGGGGCTTGCGGCGGGACCGGCGGCGGCGGCGCTTCCCCCCACCATGAGCTGTCGACGATCCGTGGTGTCCACCTCCTCCAGTGCTCGTGACCAGGTGATGCCCGCCTGGCTCCCCTTGTCCTCCAACCAGGCGTGCCGCCGCAGCTCGACCAGCCGACCGCCGGCGTTCAGCTCGGCGTCGATCGCGCTGATGAGCGACTGGGACGGCACGCCGAGCAGGCCGCGCTCCGCCTTGGACAAGTAGCTCGGCTGGTAGCGGACCCGGCTGGCGAGCTGGGCCTGGCTCAGCCCGGCCGCCTTCCTCAGCTCGACGATGCTCGCCAGGAGGGTGGCAAGGCAGGGTTGCATGTCCATCACATCGTCTACCCGGATTCCTCGGTTCTGGTTCGTCGCCGGACGTTTCCACCTGGTCTGCTTGTAGTCACACCCCGGAATGGGCGCGCGGGCTGCCAGGCCGGCCCGGATCGTCGACTGATCGTCGCACGCAACCAGATCTCCCCCGCACCACGGGTGGCCCACCTGCACGAGGCCGCCGCACCGGCCTTTCCGCATCCAGTATGACGGCTCTCACACCCTCGCCAAGGGGCCCGCCATCCGCGAGCGTCTGTAGACGCACCCGGATGGGTGACAGCCGTGACCGCGCTCATGCGGACGAGGAGTGGAGCATCGTGAGAACGTATCGGCTCGCCGATGCCGGCGAGGTGAGATTCGATTTCTTCAGCGAGGATAAATCAGTTCATCTTTTTGTGAACGCGCCGGCAGGGGCCCGGCCCCTGCCGCGCCGATCCGGGGCAGGGACGGTTTGACCGCGCCCCGGCGTCACGCGCCGTCCGAGGCAAGCTGGACCCGCGCCGAGTCCACCGTCTGCGGTGGATGCTCCGCGCCGGAGTCCTACGCGGTCGTCTTCGTCGACGACGACGGTTCACCGACGTCGGTCGGGGCCACGTTTCCCGGGCCGATGTCGGCGGAGATGTACGGAAGGATCGTGGGCGGCACGTTCCGCGTCGTCCCCGCGGACCCGGCTCGCCTCGCCCCGTAGGCGTCCGGCGGGGCGCCGGGATCAGGTGCCGGATTCCTTGATCCTCCCCTCTGTCCAGACTCGGGCCAGGATCTCGTCGGCGGTGTCGGCGGAGGTCTGGTGTGAGGTGTCGAGCCAGAGCCCGAGGCGGGGGGTCCTGCTACGAAGCACGGTGTCGAGTGCGTGGACCGTCCATGCGTCGTAAGCGGTCTTGGTCCTGGACGCTTCGCGGGCGACTATGGCGTCGGGGCGCGGGGCGAGCACGACCACGAACAGGGGCCGACTTCGCATCGCGGCGACCGTCTCGGCGAGGTGGTCGCCGAGGATGACGTCCTGGCTGATCACGGTGAATCCAGCCGCGAAATAGCCGTCGCTGACCGTGGCGGTCAGCTGATGACGCAGCCGGAGCTGCCGGGTCGCCTCGTCGGTCGGGTCGGGGGTCATGTCGACGCGGCCGTTGACGACCATGCGCCGGAAGAGGTCGCCTCGCACGTGCACCGAGCGGGGTAGCCGTTCGGCCAGTATCTGCGCGACCGTCGACTTCCCGGCCGCCTGTATGCCGGTGACGAGAATGACCGCCCGCTCGGTTCTCCGGGCCGCTGCCGGTGAGGTGTCGTGGTCGTTCTGCTCGTTGGTCGTTGAGCTCATCGGACAGGTCACTCCTCCGCGCGATCGTCACCTGGCCCCAGAGTCCCCCTCTCACCGCGACCGCGTGTTCACACCGCCCAGCACCAGGGCAGACGCGTGACGGCGGCAGCTCGCCGCCCGCCGGGTGACTCGCTCATCAGCGGCACCCGCACCAGTGGTGCGGATGCCACGGTCACGGCCGCCCACCTGGTGCCGAGGTGACGGGATCTCTGCCTGCCCGATCGGAATAGCGCAGTACTGGTCGGCCTTGGAGAAACAAGGCCCGCGACCTGCGTGGCCGCTCCAGCAGCGCCCCGAGGAGGACACGCATGTCCCAGGCCGCCGCCGTCGCTCAGACCACCCCTGTCTCCAAGAACACCGCCGTCTCCGAAAACACCGCCGCCGCCGACACCACGGGGCCGGTGTATGCCAGCCCGACCGACGTGGCGACCTACGGTGAGTACACGATCAGACGGGACCCCGCGGACACCCGGCCGCTGTACCGGTTCACCGGGCGGATCACCGCGGACGGGTCGAGCGGATTCCCGGCCGAGCCGGGCCGCTACCACATCTACGCCGGCTGGTTCTGCCCCTGGGCGCACCGCGTCACCCTCGAGCGCGCGCTGCACGGGCTCGAGGACGTCATCAGCGTCTCCTACGTCGACGGCACCCGCGACGCCCGCGGCTGGGGATTCCGCGAGACCTACGGCCCGGACCCGGTCAACGGCTTCACCCTGCTGCGCGACGCCTACGAGCGCACGGAGCCGGGCTTCGACGGCCACGTCTCCGTCCCGACGCTGTGGGACCGCGAGACCGGCCAGGTCGTGTCCAACGACTTCACCAGCCTGGGGATCGACCTGGCCACCCAGTTCGGCCGCTGGTCGAACGGCGCCGACACCTACCCCGAGCACCTGCGCGCCGAGATCGCCGAACTCGACTCCTGGATCGGCCCGGCGGTGAACCACGGGGCGCACCGGGCGGCGCACGACGAGACCGTCCGCGCGACGCTGCTCGACGCGTTCGCGACGCTCGACGCCCGGCTCGCCGACGCCCCGTATCTGGTCGGCGGCCAGCTTACGGAGGCCGACGTGCGCCTGTGGGTCTCCCTGGTCCGCTACCGCGGCCGCCGCGGTGACCTGGCGGCCCTGCCGCCGCTGTCGGACTACCCGCACCTGTGGACCTACGCCCGCGCCCTCTACCAACTCCCCGCCTTCCGGGCGACCACCGACTTCGCCACCTTCTCGGAGCCGGCCGCCGTCCTGGCGGGCTGGGACACCGCGCCCGGAGACGACGCGTAGCCGCATCGGCACGACCGCTTCTCGCTGGGAAAGGCGTCCTGATCGCGGCTACGTCGCGGCGCGGCGGGTCGCCTCACGACCTTCTTGCGCATACGAACAGAGCACGCCCACGTACGAACTCACCGTGATGCCGGGCCGAAGCCCGGGGCGGCTACGGCGAACCGACCGGCTCCAACGTTGGGGGCCATACCACGGCGGCGGTCACCATCCGGTGGTGGCCGCCGCCCCTCGGTTCACGTGGAGGTGGGGGGCACGTAGACCTGCACGACGCCGTCGACCTCGCGGACGGTGAGGCTGGGCAGCGGACGCGGCGGGGTGCGGATCTTGTAGTTCACGACCTCGCCGGCCAGTGAGAAGGCCATGCGGTGGCAGGGGCAGTTCAGCCGCTGCTGCGCCGGGTCCAGGGCCAGCCGGCAGCCCTGATGCGTGCAGATCCCCGACGTCGCGCGGACCCGACCATCGGTCCGCCGCACGAACCCGACCACGGTCCCCGTGTCGAAGGCACGCACTCCGCCTTCCGGCAGGTCCTGCGTGGTGGCGACGGTCCGCCAGATGCCGGCCGTGGGAACCAGGGCGCCGCCGGGCCCGGTCGCCGGCTCCGGTCCGGCCACCGGCGCGTCCGCCCGGTCACCGCTACCCGGGCCGCGCTCACCGACGGCCCGGTCCACCCCGGCCCCGATCGCCGCGGAGCCGGCCGCGAGCGAGGTGACCTGGACGAACCGGCGCCGCGTCCCGCGCCGCCGCCCCGCGCCGGCCCCACCAGCGGCCGCGCTGTCGGAG